>DATFON010000033.1:0-12539 GCA_035265465.1 Solirubrobacterales bacterium
GAAGCTGACCTGGACCGGCTCGCGGTCGGCCGCGTCCTCGATCTCGAAGAACTCCCGCTCCTCGAAGTTCCGTGAGTTGGCGATGATCGAGTTCGGGAAGACCTGGATCTTGGTGTTGTAGGACTGGACGTTTGAGTTGTAGATCCGGCGCGACGCCTGGATCTCGTCCTCGATCTCGGTCAGCTCGTTCTGGAGCTTCTGGAAGTTCTCGGTGGCCCGCAGGTCGGGGTAGTTCTCGGCCACCGCCCGCAGGTCGGTGAGGGCCTGAGTGAGTTGGCCCTCCTTCTGGGCGGCCTCGGCGGGGGTGTGGGCCTTCGTCGCCTCGGCGCGGGCCGAGGTGACCTTCTCGAACACTTCGCGCTCGTGGGTTGCGTAGCCCTTCACTGTCTCGACGAGGTTCGGCACCAGGTCGTGACGTCGCTTCAGCTGGACGTCGATCCCCGACCAGGACTCGTCGACTCGGTTGCGCGCCCCGATCATCGAGTTGTTCAGCCCGATGGCGATGAGCACCAGGACGATGACCAGGACGACGATGACGATGATGGCGATCAGCATTGCGGTGGGCAGCTTACAGCCCGGTGGCTACAGCGCGTGCTCGAGCTCGAGCAGGAAGCGCTTCAGCTCCGGCCCGCCGCCGTAGTTGCCGATGTCGCCGCCCGCCCGGACCACGCGGTGGCATGGGACGACGATCGGGATCGGGTTCGATCCCAGGGCGGACCCGGCCGCCCGGAAGGCTCGCGGGCTTCCGGCGCGCTCGGCTGCATCGGTGTAGGTGATCACCTCGCCGAAGGGAACCTTGGCGGTAGCGCGCAGCACCCGGCGGTAGAAGCCGGGATGGCTGAGGCGCCAGTCGAGCGGAAGCTCGAAGCGCCGCCGCTGGCCCTCGAAGTACTGCTCGAGCTCGCGTCGCGCCTCATCCAGGCGTCGCGGGTAGGCCATGACCCGCGGCGAGACGTTCTCGGCAAGCTCCATCAGGACATTGTCGAGCGGTTCGCCCGGCAGAACGACCCTGACGAGGCCCTTATTCGTGGCCGCGACCACGATCGATCCGATGCGGGTGTCCAACGTCGCGTAGGCGACGTCCAGCAGCCCTTCATCGCTGGCCTTCGCCGCCAGCTGCTCGATGAAGTCGCTCATCTCGTCATCTCCTTCAGTTCAGCCGCGCTTCTTCGCAGCTTCTTCAAGCCCTCGTGCACGTTTCGCCGCGCCCCCTCCTCCGACGTGCCGAGCGCCTCGCCAACCTCGCGGTATCGGAGGTCAACGGCGAATCGCAGGACGACGGCCGCGCGCTGCCCCGGCGGGAGCTCCGCGACCGCCGCCCAAATGGCGCTGTGGCGAGGACTCATTCCGACTTCCGCGTCCGCCGGCGGGGCGCTGTTCTTGCGATCGACGACGCGCTCGACGTCCGCTATCGGATGATCGCCGCGCGACCGGGACCGTTGGTGGTCGATGGCCTTGCGGCGGGCGATTGTGAAGACCCACGCGCGCAGGTTGCCCGCGTGAGCTCGTGGATAGGCGCGAAGGGCCGCGATGAAGGTCTCCTGGAGACAATCATCGGCGTCGTTGGGTCCGACCATTCCGCGAAGGAACGCCCGCACCGGGTCGAGGTGCTCGTCCAGGAAGGCCTGGAAGGGCGGTAGGGCCTGGTCCATCACGCTCATCCAACTACAGAACGCGCGGCGGCGGCCGAACGTGACACGAGCGCCCCGCCGGCTGGCGGAGCGCTCGTGCGCTAAAGACCGCGTGCGGGTCCGGCCCGCTCCGGATCAGTCTTCGTCGCCGGAGTCGTCCCCGGGGTTGGTCTGGTCGACCAGCTGCTTGGCTGCCAAGGGCTGATCACCCGGGTCCTGCTTCGGCAGCCGCGCCTTCACAACGACACGGTCCCCGGTCACCACATCGTCCGCGGTCACGCTCCCGTCGCCGTTCGTGTCGGCGACCGTCAGCTTCGCGTCGGTCAGGTCGAACTGCACGTCCTGGCCAACCAGGTCGGCCTTCTTCACATGGCCGTTCCCGCGCTCGACCGCGACCACGCCACCGCCGCCATAGGTCCCCTTGAACACATAGCTCACCGCGGGATTGCCACCGTGGCCGTGTCCATGCTCATGCCCGTGACCGTGGCTGCCGCCCGGCTTGGCGATCGCCGCCGCGGGCACCGCCAAAGCGCCGACACCAAGCGCGATGAGGAAATTCTTCTTCAGGTTCATCTGTCTCCAATCGTCGAGGCCCCGTCCCTAGGGCTCGTCCGTCTTGGTTCCGCGTCCGTGCGAATCCCGCCGCCCGGGACTCAGCCCGGCTCAAGAAGATGATCGGCAGCGCCGGCCAAAAACTAAAGCTCGCGCTCGGCCTGCCGGATGAGCGCCTCCACGCCCTGGGCCCGCATCCGGTCTCCCTCCGGCAGGCTCACATACACCGCGCCGTCCCGCTCGAGCTGCGCCCGCGGATTCATGAAGATGATTCCCGAGAACCGGTCCCTGTCATCGAATCGAAGGTAGTGCGACTCCGGCGTCTCCACCCGCCGGCCCGGCCTGGGGCCTCCGATGGACGCGTACAGGACGTCGCTCGGCGGGTCATAGGTGACGTGAGAAAAGGTGTAAGGGCCGACCCGGAGACTCATAGGTGATGGCGCCGAGCTTTAGCTCGGCGACTGGCTGGTGTCGTTAATTGTGTGTATGGCGCCGAGCTTTAGCTCGGCGACTGGCTGGTGCCGTTCATTTGCGTGTGTGAGGCTAGCGGCCCGGATTACTCTCCTTCCACGCCTGGGCCATCTCGATCCGCTTGATGATGCTGGGGTGGTCGCCGAACATCACCTCGTCCCATCCCGGCGGGTCAGGTTGGGCCTTCGAGAGCCGGCCCAGCCGGCGAAAGAGGTCGGTCATCGCGGCCGGGTCGCGCGTCGTCTGCAACGCAACCCAATCGGCCTCCGCTTCCAACCGTCGCGAGAAGGCGTTCTGAAGCGGCAGCGTGACGAGCAGGAGTGCCGCTACCACGAAGATCGCCAGCGGAACCGCCGCCGGTTCGTACAAGCCGCCGCGGCGCCTCGTCGCCAAGGCCACCAGGAACGCGATGGGCACCCCCAGCAGAGCCATCCACGCGAACAGCTTCCACAGGTGATGTCGCGCCAGGTGGGCGAACTCGTGGGCGAGGACCACCCGGACCTCAGGGGGAGAGAAGCGTCGAATCAGCGTGTCCCACAGCACCACCCGCTGAGTCGGTCCAAGCCCCGCCGCCAGGGCGTTCGGGGAGCCCCCGAGGCTGCGGGTGTCCTGGACCTTGACCGGGGTGCCGGGTATGCCCTCGGCGGCGGCGAGCCGGTTGGCATCCGCCGCAATCCGCTGATCGCGCAACGCATGTTGGTCCGGGAGCAGGTACGGCTGCACCAGGGCGAACGCCAGCGCAACCGCCACGAGCGCCGGCGCCGCCACGATCCACCACGCCCGACGCATCAGGCCCGTGAGAGCCATCACGATCAGCAGGGCCAGCGATATGAACAGAAACTCGCCGCCGGCCGCCAGGAAGTCGTTGATGATCCAGGTGACGTAGCTCTGGGTCGCGACGTCGTGCTTTCGCTCCCACCAGAGCTCCGCCAGTCCGAACGGGAACTGGGACAGCCATACGAACGCCAGCCCCAGCATGCCGAGCATCATCCCCGTGCCGATCCGGCCGGCCGCCGACTCACGGACAAATGCCGGGCCCTTGACCGCGAACAGCCCGAGGGCCGCGAGCTCGGCGACGAGCGCAAGCAGGTAGTCGATGCGCAGGAACGCCTGGTAGCTCGACGCGCGATCCAGGTCCTCCTGGCTGAAGTAGCGCGTCGGATCGAGGCTGGGAAGCGAAAGGTCGCTCGGGACACTCGTCTGCCAGAGCTGAAGGAAGGCGTAGATCCAGGCGGCGATGACCGTGGCGCTACCGAGCGCGAGGAGCGCGCGGCGGACCGCCGGCGATGCGATCAAGCCGGCTCGGGGACCTGCGCGGGCGGCGCCGGCAGCTGTTCCAGCGAGGGCCCGCTGAACGGATAGCGGTCCGTGAGCAGGAACAGGTACCCGTAGACCTGAGCTTGATACCTAAGCCCGAAAACGCCCAGGTTCCGCAACCCGGGCGGCATCTTCGCGGTGAACAGACCGACGAACCAGCCGAAGAGTGCGACCAGCCCAAGCGCGCCGCCGATTGCGCCCGCGAGCAGAAGCGCCGGGATGCCAAGGATGATGCGGAAGCCGGTCTTCCAGCGATTCTGCCGCTCACGCGGCGCGATTTGAAGATCGATCGGATAGCTACCCGGCCTGCCAACGAACCCCGGGAACGGATTCGCGACGATGTAGAGATACGCGGAGACGTGGGTGAGGTACCTCAGATACGCGCCGTTGAAGCGGTGCAGAGCGTCGGCTGGACGCCCGGCGAACAGAGTCACGAACCAATTGGCCAGGACCGTGAAGAGGACGGCGATCCCCCAAAGGGACAGCCAGATGATGTGCGGCAGCGCCAGCAGGAGCCGGAAGAAGACGGTCAGGCGGGAGCGCCGTAGGTCGTCGTCCTCGGAGATCCGGATCGGGTGGTCGGGCACCGGTTCCCCGTATTTGGTCGCCAGCGGATCGCTGTCGGGGTAGCGATCCGTGATGAGGAGGGCGTACGCCCAGAACTGGACTCCGTACCTGAGGCAGTAGGCGACCAGGTCCCGTAGGCCGCGCGGCATCCGGCGCTTGGCCAGAATCGCGAACCAGCCAAGGAACGCAGCCGCGCTGATGACGCCGACCGAGTAGTAGTTGCCGTACGAGCTCGAGCCGCCGGACACGCCGAGAGCCCCGCCGAGCAGCAGCGCGGGGACGACGAGCACGAATCGAAATCCGGTCTTCCAGCGGTTCTGGGGCTCGGAGGGCGGGATCTCCGCGTCGATTGGGTAGCTGCCCGGCGCGCCCTCGAAGCCTGGATAGGGGTTGGCGCCGAGATTCAGATAGGCGAAGACGTGAGTGGCGTATCGCAGGTAGCGCGACTGCATGTCATGTGCGACCGCCTTGCGCGTGAACAGGATCGCGAACCAGTTGATGAACGCGAGCGTGAAGGCCAGCAGGCTGAATATCCCCAGGACGAGCAGGTGCGGGATGACGAGAATGAGCCGGAAGAAGACCGTCGGGCGGGATCGCTCGAGGTCGTCGCGGACGACGATCCTGGCCCGCTCCCCCGGTGGGCTCACCTCAGCGGTCGGCGGCGTCCCGGGCGGCTCCCCGGGGGGCGTCGCAGCGGGTTGTTCGCCGGTCATGCACGCGCAACATACCCTGCCCGCCCGACGCCGTTCTGCCACGCCGCCAGCGCGGTGACCACGAGCAACGCCGCCACGACCAGGCAGGGCAACGCGTCACCGGCGACCGTCGCTGTGGCGCCCCCACCCACGCTGCCCAGTACCTGGCCCGCCGCCCAGGCGATGTTGATCAGGCCGGCGGCGAGGCCCTGGTGCAGGGAATTGACCCCGGCGGCGTCGCTCAACATGGCCATCGCGGGCGCGAAGCACAGCCCGGCTCCGACCGACATGACGATGAGCAGCGCCAGCACGACGCCGAGCACCTGACCGGCGGGAAGGAGGGCCAGCCCGGCCGCGCTGATGATCATGCCGACCACGTAGGGCCGCGCCCTCCCCACTCGATCCGATACCCGGCCGATCCAGGCGGAAAGCGTCGCCTCGAAGGCCGCACCGGCCATGAATCCGGCGGCGACCACGCCGGCGCCGCCGCCCAGATGGTTGATCCGCAGGGGGATCAGCACGGCCATGACTCCGAACAGGACCGACGGCGCCATCACGAAGGCCGTGGCGCGAAGCACCGGCCGACGGGCGATCGCCTCCGCCGTGTCGCGGACCCGCACCCGCTCGCCGCGGCCCGGCAGCGGCATCCTCATCGCCAGGACGGCGAGGCCGACGGCCACCACCAGGACCGACGAGAACACGGGCTCCGCTCCCACGACGTGAGCCAGGGCTCCGACCGCCGGGCCGAAGAGTGCCCCCGCGATCGCAACGGCCATGACGTCGCCGATCACGGCCCCGCGGCGCGACTCCGGCGCGGTCACGATCAGCCAGGTTATGACGCCGGCCCAGGCGAGCGCCCCCGCCACTCCCTGCACGAATCGGGCTATGTCCAGGAGGACGATGTGCGTGGCGAAGCCGAAGATGAGGCTCGCCACCCCCAGCAGGACGAGACCCGCGACCAGCGTTCGGCGTGGTCCCACCTGGGCGGCCATGAATCCCGCCGGCAGCGACGCGACCAGCGTGCCCGCGGCGTACGCGGCCGACAACACCCCGGCCGACGTCTTGGAGAGCCCCAGATCGTCGACGTAGCCGGGAAGCAGCGGGGTGATCGCCGCGTAGAAGACGACGTCGAGAAAGACGACCGCCGAGCCGATGAAGAGCAAACGGCGCACCCGCCCATCCTGTCAAGCGCTCCCTCGGTCAGCTCGCCCGCGGGTACCGTCGGCGTCGCGCGCTAGCGCGACGCCGACCTCGGAATGGATTCGGACTCAGCGTGTCGCCGCGTCAGCGTCCACGATCCCCCAGCCGTAGATCGGGTCGTACGACCCATGGTTCGAGGAGGTGGTCTCCAACCGCTGCACGATCTGCTCGTTGGTCAGCCCTTGCCCGGCGAGCAGGGCCGCGACTCCGGATACGAACGGGGTCGCCATCGAGCTCCCGGCGAGCGTGTCGTAGCCCGCCGTATCCCCACAGTCGTAATCGGAGCCCGGCCACATCGTCGACCAGACGTCCTCGTCGTCCTCGCAGAAGACGCTTCCAAGCCCGCCAGGCGCGCGTACGCCGACCATTTCCTGGTTGTTCGGGAAGTTGGAGTAGTAGCTCGGCAGGCCGCGGCTGTCCGTTGCGCCGACGCACACCGCGTGACGCTCGAAGGCGGGGGAGTCGCAGAGTGGGAATGTCTCGTTTCCGGCCGCCGCGACCACGAGGGAGCCTTGCGACCACGCATGCTCGATCGCGTCGGCAATCTCCTGGTTCAACGGCGTGATCTGACTCACCACGGGGAGCTCCCCGAGGCTCAAGTTGACTACGTCCGCGCCGTGGTCGGCGGCGTAGCGGATCCCCGCCGCGACGTCATCGGAGCTCCCGGAGCCTGCCTCGTCCAGGACCCGTACGGGCATCAGCTTGGCGTCGGGCGCAGTCCCCGCGACGCCGATGCCGTTGTCGGTCACTGCTGCGGCGATTCCGGCGCCGTGGCCGTTCTCATCCTGGGGGCCGGGTGGACAGTCACGCTTGCCGGCAACGATGTCGGTGCCCTGAACGAGCTTTGATGCAAGGTCGGGATGGTTCAGGTCGACGCCGGTGTCCACGATCGCGATCACCGTTCCCGCGCCGCGCGCGCCGCGGGCCCATGCCTCGGGAGCGTTGATCTGGTCGAGGCCCCACTGCCTCGGGAACAGGGGGTCGTTGACCGCGCCGGAGCCGGGCGCGCCGCCGGTGTCGTAGCTGTAGGCCTGAACGGTGCAACCGGTGGGCGGACCGCCGGTCCCCGCCTTCCCCTTCGCGCCAAGCGCCGGCGAAGCGAACGCCAGGAACGCGAGGAGCGCGAGCAGGACGATTCCGGACAGGACACCAGCCTTAGACCTCAAGCCTCACCCTCCGATGCGACGCGCCGGCGGCGCGTGGATTTCCCTCCGTGCCTCCGATCTCTCGCGGCGCCCCCTGCCGCGCCACCCTTATACCCCAAACCGGCGCGAGACGCGCCGGTTCGGGGCGGTGACGACCCGTGAACTGGAGCTGTACTGCCCTGATGCCTTTGCGCCCCCGCCGGAGCGGGGCTTTCAACGAGGGTGAGCGACGGGACTTGAACCCGCGACCACCTGGACCACAACCAGGAGCTCTACCAGCTGAGCTACGCTCACCGCGCGCTCTCCAATGTACCGGGGGTTCGCTACTTGTCGAAGCTGGTGGACCAGGAGGCCCGGCTCCAGCTCGCGCGGCTCCAGCTCGCCCTGGTCGGATCGATCTTCGCGAGGAGCTCGGAGCATTCCTGCTTGGCGGCGGCAATCTCCGCGTCGACGGTCGCGATCTGCTCGTCCGTGAGATTGCCGGACCAGCTCGCGCGGCTCCAGCTCGCCCGGCTCCAGCTCGCGCGCGACCAGCTTGCGCGTTCCAGGTCCGTGCAGGTCTGCGCGGTCGCGCTCCAGCTCGCCCTTGACCAGCTCGCCCTCGACCAGCTCGCCTTTGACCAGCTCGCGCGCAGCGGATCGATTGCATCGGACCAGCTCGCGCGGCTCCAGCTCGCCCGGCTGTAGTCGATCTGGCCGGTGGCCGGATCGATCAGGTTGTTCGGGGTCAGGCCGGAGTTCGCAGTGCTGGCGATGGAGGTGTTGAGCACCTTGTCGAGCGAGGCCTCACCGCCTCTCACCTCGGCGTCCCCGTTGTTCTGCACGGTGCCCTCACCGTCGACGAGCTGCGCGTTCCAATTCTTGACCGGGCGGCTGCGGTTCACGACCTGAGCCTTGACCTGGTTCGGGCTCCAGCCCGGGTTGGCCTGGAGGGCGTCGGCGACCTGACCCGACACGAGGGCCGCCGCCATCGAAGTGCCACCGACCCTGAAGTAAGCGCCGTCGGTCACGCAGCTTGGGCAGAGCTGCGTGTACACGGATCCCGGCGCGATCGTGGAGACGATCCGCGCCCCCGGCGACAGGACGTCGGGCTTGACGAAGCCGTCCTCGGTGACTCCGCGGCTCGACCACGTGGTCATGAGGTCATTTCCGGTGCCCTTGTTGCCCTCGTCGTCGACCGCACCCACCGTGATCACGTAGGGATCGTTCGCCGGCGCGTAGGAGACGGAATCCGAGCCGGAGCCGCCGTTGCCCGCGGCCGCCACGACCACGATGCCGCTGTTCCAGGCGGCCTCAGCGGCCGCGTCGAGAGGATCGGTCCTGTAGGACTCCGCCGACGTCGACTTGAGCGACAGGTTGACGACGCGGATGTTGTAGTCGGCCCTGTGGTCGACGGCGAACTGGAGGCCGTCGATCACGTCGAGGACGGTCGCGTCACCGTTCTCATCCGCGATCTTGACATCGATCAGGTTTGCCTCGGGGGCGACACCGATGTACTTGCCGGAGAGCGGGTCCGTGGCCGGCCTGTTGGTGCCGTTGCCGGCGATGAGTCCCGCGATGTGGGTTCCGTGGCCGAAGCTGTCGCCAGCCCTCGTCGCGGCGGGATTCACGACCGCCGACGCGACCACGCGCGAGGTTGAATCACTCCGCGAGACCTGGAAGTCCGGAAGCCTGCCCGCGATGCCGGTGTCGATGACGGCCACGCCGACGCCCTTGCCCGTGTACCCCTGCGCCCAGGCCCTATCGGCGCGAATCGAGAGCGGATACGAGGTGGCGAGCTTGGAGGTGTCGATCCCGCCCGCGCTGGTCGGCGCGTTACGACGATGGTGACCACCGCGATGGCCGTGATGCGCCCGGCCACGATTCGCGTGGTGACGGTGGCGCAGGCGGCGGGCGTTACCCTGGCCCTTGATCCGGGCGTTCAGGGATATGGCCCGAATCGCCGGCTCGGCGCTCATGCTCTGCGCGTTCGTCGCCGTCATGCTGGCCCCGAGGCCATGGATGATCGGGAGGTCGCGGATTACCGTCCCGCCGGCGGAGCTCACCAGCGCGTCGCCGGCCGAGGGACCGGCGCCGCGGCGAAGCTGAATGATCACCTCGATCTGGCGGTTCGGGTGCCTCGAGGCAACGTGTGTGAGCGCCGGCTGTACGTGAGCCGTCGGTACGCCGGCGGACGAGCTGCCACCCGAGAGGCTAGGAGCGAGGCCATTCCCGGAGCGCAGGGCGAGCAAGGTCGCAAACGAGAGTGCCGCAGCAAGTGTGGCCGCGACCATCCATCTCCAGCTTCCGTACCGGATCACCGCCATTCTTCAGCGCACCGACCTCTCCGTAGGGGGCGTTCGGCCCGGATTATCGGCTCTCGCGCCACCGAACTACATCGGACATCCGTCTATCTGGCCGTTCGTTCTAGTGCGGGGTCAATTCAGGTTCGGGGCGGGCGGTGCCGAACCGGGCGCGCAACTCGGGATTGCGCTCCAAGGCACCCATCAACGCCACCACCACGCGCGGGCAGAACTGGGTGCCCGCCATCTCCTGAATCTCGCGAAGGGCCGCCTCGGGCGGCATCGCCGTCCGGTACGGGCGGTCGCTGGTCATGGCATCCAGCGCATCGGCCACCGAGAGGATCCGCCCCGCGAGCGGTATCTCCTCGCCCGTCAACCCATCCGGATAGCCGGCCCCGTCGTAGCGCTCGTGGTGGCTGCGAACCATCTGCTTCACGACCGAGGGCAGCTCGAGGTCAGCGACGATGTAGCTGGAGAGCTCGGGGTGCTTTCGCATCTCCAGTACCTCGTCCGGGTCGAGCGGACCCGGCTTGAGCAGGATCTCGTCCGGGATTCCGACCTTGCCGATGTCGTGGATGATCGCTCCGACCTCGACCGATCGCATCTGCGACTCGTCGAAGCCGAGCTGCTCGGCGAGTATCAAGACGATGCCGGCGACCCGCTCCGTGTGCCCGCTCGTGTAGGGGTCCTTCGCCTCGACGGCACGGGCCAGCGAGGTGATGGTGGAGAGATACGACCGATGCATCCTCATCAGCAGCTGCTGGTTGTCTCCCAGCAGACGGCGCATCTGGGTATTCGCGGTTTGAAGCTCGTCGTTCGTCTCTCGCAGCTCGGTGACGTTCGCGCGGGAGCGGTCCAGATACTGCTTCTCCGCGATCCAGAGCGTCACCACCGGCAGCCCGAAGATCGCGAACGTGTACGCCCCGAGATGAGCCTCGGCGATGACGAAGGTGCCGGAGATCAGCCCGAACGCCAGGTAGTGCGGGGCCATCCACGCGAGGCGCTCGCGCCAGACGGAGATCGGGCCGCGATCCTCCGCGATCGCCATGACGACGGCCAGCAGGGACGAGTTGACGACGTAATAGACCGCTCCGGCAAGGACCGCGACCGCGATGAGCGGCGCTTCACCGACGCCGGGGAACGCGTCGAAGGTGAATGCCGCGGCGGCACCCGCCAAGGACAGGGCGCCGAGATCGAATCCCCACTTGAGCACGGGATCCCTCCGCGAGATCCGGCCCAGCGCGATGACCGCCTCCGCTGCGATTGGCCCAACGGGCCCGTAGAGGAATGCGAGGGCGAGCGTGGGCACGGCCGCGGGTGAGAGGTTCGCCCGCTCGAACACATCGATCCGCACGGCGTCGAGCAAAACGACGGCGGCGATCAGCGAGCCGAACAGCCATGGGGAGTCGGGGATCGCCGCGTAGCTCGACAGCCCGGCGACGATCGCAGCGCCGAGGCACAGGACTCCCACATACATCGAGAGGACCCTGGGCTGGCTCTTCGCCGGCGCGTCCTCCTGCGCTGGCTCGGGCGCCTCGTCCGTCGACTCCCCGTTCAGCGCCGGCCTGGTCGCCTCGGGGAATGCCGCCGGCGGATCCGGCATCGTCCGTTGAGGGGAATCCAGCGCGAGCGCCCGCTGTACTGCCGGTGGCAGCGCGACGCGCGTGCGGTTGCGCCCGCCGAGCTTCGCGTCGTAGACGGCGGCGTCGGCGGCGCGAAGGAGGTCGTCGGCCCTATCGGCATGATCGGGATAGGCAGCCACTCCCGTACTGACGGTGATCGCCATGACCTCGCCCTCGCCATCGACGCGCACCTCGATCTCGCCGATGCGGGCGCGGAGATCGTCGGCCAGCTCGTGGGCATGCTCGAGCGGTTTGTTCGGTAGCAGGATGCACAGCTCATCGCCGCCGAAGCGAGCCGCGATCCCGTCGTTGGCCGCAGCGCTGGCGGACACCACCTCGGCAACGGCGCGGATCACCTGGTCGCCGGCGAGATGGCCGTGACGGTTGTTGATGAGGCGCAGCTGGTCGAGATCGATCATCACGACCGACAGGCGCGAGCCGGCGCGACCGGCGTACGCCAACGCATCCTCCAGCTCCTTTCCCAGGTACTCCGAGTTGTAGAGCCCGGTCTTCGGATCGGTGCGCGACTTGTGCTCGAGCAACGGCACCCACAGCGCCCGGTAGATCAGGACCATCGGCCCGACGGCGAGGAGCGCGAGTGGCGGCGTGAAGGCCCACAGCGCGGCAAAGCAGGCCCCCGTCAGGGCGAGCGCCGTATCGATCGGCAGGCAGCCGACCATGTCGTCGACGCTCCGTCGCAACGAGCGACCGCGCGCCAGGGTCACGACGAACACGATCAGGATGTGATTGATGAGAACGAAGGCAATCGCGGCGCCCGCCAGTGCGAGCGCGCTCTCGAGATTTGGCGACCAGTCGCTCCCGAATGCCCCCTGAAGGTGAACGATCGAGTGGGCGGCGATCCCCGCGAGCGTGTAGTTCGCGATGTTGAACGCCACCATGTACCAGGGGAAGCGGTGGACTAGCTGTCCTGCCCACGGACGTTGTGAACGCGGCTGATCGGCGGCCGGTCACCGAGTGAGCTGTGGGGCCTTCGCCGGTTGTAGTAGCGAAGGAAGGATGCCAGCGCGCGACTTCGGCGGGCGGAGCTCGGCCAGGAGTG
>DATFON010000034.1:0-2347 GCA_035265465.1 Solirubrobacterales bacterium
AGCCGTTGTAGGCCAGCATTCGCACCTTGGCCTTTCCAAGTTGCTTGACCACCGGCGCGATGCGCAGGTCGAACTGATCACCATCGGCGAGTTCGACGATCTCGGGTTGCCGGGCCTGGGCAAGACCCGCGGTCTCAGTCGAAAAGTGCTCAGAAGTGCTCATGTCTCCCCCTGTTCCAGCGTGTGAACTCAGGCCGCCTTCAGCCGAGCCGAGTCAGCCTTTACCTGACGGGTTCCCGGCGCGCTGGCTCGGAACCGGTTGATCTCCTCGGCGATCTGAAATCCGGAGTTACCTCCGCCGACAATGAGCACCGGGCCCTGAGTGATGTCCTTGGGCTTCGGTAGACGCTGCTCTTCACCAACCAGTGGGCCGCGTCTCAGTCCACCAAGCGGCGCTCGACCGCCCAGCGGCTGAGCTCGTGGCGGGTCGAGAGCTGCAATTTTCGAAGGACGGAGCCGACGTGGGCCTCGACGGTTTTGGGTGAGATGCCGAGGCGCATGGCGATCTCCTTGTAGAGATAGCCGCGCGCTATCAGGCGCAGCACCTCCCGCTCGCGCGGCGTGAGCTGATCGAGTTCGGGGTCGACCTCGGCCTCCGGGATCTCTCCGTGGAAGGCGTCCAAGACGAACCCGGCCAAGCGGGGGGAGAAGACCGCATCCCCGTCGCGCACGCGCCCGATCGCGTCGGCCAGCTCCTCGCCCGAGATCGACTTGGTCACGTAGCCGCGAGCGCCAGCCCGGATGACGGCGATGACGTCCTCGGCAGCGTCGGACACCGACAGGGCCAGAAACCGCTGCGCCCGGCGCTCGGCGACCTGGCGGATCACTTCGATCCCGCCGCCGCCGGGCATGTGGACGTCGAGCAGCACAACGTCCGGCTTCTCGCGGACGATCGCGGACACCGCCTCCTCGACCGTGCCCGCAGCGGCTCGCACATCGACGCGATCCTCGAGCTCAGCCTGCACGCCCGCGCGGAAAAGCTCGTGATCGTCGACGATGACGACGCTGGGCCGCTCGGTGCTCACCGCGTGCCCTCCTCCCGCGCCGGGCGCAGGATCGACAGCCCGACCTCGGTTCCGCCATCGGGGATCGAGCCGATCTCGGCGTGTCCGCCGGCGCGCTCCATCCTGCCGACGATCGATTCGCGCACACCGCGGCGATCGATTGGCACGGCGGCCGGGTCGAACCCTCGTCCTCGATCTCGAACGAAGACCTCGATGCGTTCGTCCTCGACCTCCGCATAGACGCGGATTGGACCGGACTCACCGGCGTGCTTGGCGGCATTCAGGAGCGCCTCACGGGTAGCCCCGAGCACCGCCTCGGAGGGATCGCCGAGCTGACAGTCCCCGACCACGACGACTTCTATGGCAACTCGGTGATCGTCTTCGACCTCCTCGGCGGCTGCGCGCAACGCCGCTCCGAAGGTCTGCTCCTCCGAGCCGCGTCGATCGCCGGCGAGCCAGTCGCGGAGCTCGCGCTCCTGACGGCGGGCGAGCGCCGCCACCTCACGTGGGTCGTCCGCGCGCTTCTGCATCAGGGTGAGGGTCTGGAGCACGGAGTCATGAAGGTGCGCCGCGAACTCGGCCCGCTCCTGCGAGCGAATGCGCTCGGCGCGCTCGAGCGCGAGATTGCGAGCGAGCCGCCACAGGAACGGCGCGAGGATCAGGCCCAGCGCAACAACCACCACAACCGCGGTGAGCGCTGCGTCCCGAAGCCCGCCGAGGACGTGATTCGCCGAGAGGAAGAGGAGACCCGCTCCGAGAACCAACAGCACCCCGAAGGTGCCGCGGTAGAGCTCGGCGAGACTCGAGGACGGCTGCTTCGCTGAGGCTCCGGTGACGCCGGGCGACTCGCCCGTCGCCGCGGCCGCAGGCTGCGACCCAGCCGGCACTCGCGATTCGGAAGCCCTTGCCGCGCCACGGGTGCGTCCCCACAGCAGGACCACCCCGAACGCGGCGAGCACGAGTGGCCAGACGAACGCATCGCTCCACCAGATCCCGAGCTCGCGGAATGCCAGCAGAGCGGACAGCGTCAATAGGCCCACGCCGGTTGCCACGCGCCAGTCTCTTCGAAGCCGGGAGCCCCGAGCGAGCCTGCCTAGCGGAGCTGGCCGGCCGTCCGCCGCCGGAAGTGCGGCCCAGGCGACCAGGTAGGCGAGCAAGGCGATTCCGCCGCTCGCCACGGCGACGACCACGAAGGCCACCCTCAGAACCACCGGGTCAATTCCCAGGCGCTCGCCCAATCCGGCGAGCACGCCGGCGACCAGGCCGCTCTCGGTGTCACGGCGAAACGGCAAGGGCCCGGCGGCGGCGCTCATCCCTCAATCGTGACGTTCTGGAGTGCTGAT
>DATFON010000035.1:0-3577 GCA_035265465.1 Solirubrobacterales bacterium
CCCGCTCGGCGGACTTCTGGGACATGCGGCCGCTGCTCGCCTCCCGGCTTGCCGCGTGGATCAGCTCGAGGATGACCGTGAGCATCCAGTCCAGCGGAAGCTCCGGGTTGAACGACCCGCTGGCCTGACCACGCTCCAGCAGCGGACGCAGCTGTCCGAGAACCGGCGCATGCAGGGCACGCAGACGCTCGGGGGCGAGGCGGGCGTTGATCTCGACCAGCGCGTGGTAGGAGCCGAGCGCTCGCCAGGCGGTGGCCACCACGCGCGTCAGCGCCTCTCGCGGCTCTCCGTCGTCGGGCGAGGCTGAGCGGATCACCTCCGCGGTCTCGGCGATCGCGCGCTCGGTTACCGCATCGATCAGCGCCTCGCGGCTCGGGAAGTGCGCGTACAGGGTTGCTCGCGCGACCCCGGCTCGCCGGGCGACGGCCTCCATGCTCGCTTCCCGATCGCGCGCGAGCTCCTCGACCGCGGCGTCGAGGAGTCGCGCGATGCTGCGACGGGCGTCTGCCCGACGAGCCCGTCGAGCCTGCTTCTGGGCCGGTCCCGCCATGTCTCAGTGGATGCTGACGGTTGCCGGGGCTTCGCGCATCCGGGGCAGGAACCGGCTCGCCGCCGGCAACAGGAGCAGGGCGAGGAGCATCCCCGCGCCGGCGATTCCGGCGGCGGCGAGGAATGCATCGCCCAAGCCGCTGGCGAGAGCCTCGCTGCCGGCCGCGCCACCACTCCCGATTGCGCCGGTCGCGATCGTCGTCAACGCGGCGATCCCGAGCGAGCCGCCCACCTCGTGACCGGTGCTGTTCACGCCGGACAGCATGCCGGCGTCATCCTCGCGCGCGCCGGTCATCACGGCGAGGGCGACCGAGACGATGGCGACTCCCAGACCGACGGCTGCGACCACGAGGCCAGGGAGGACGTCGCTCGCGTATCCGCCGGCGCCGTCGACGCGCGACAGCAGCAGCATGCCCGCGCCCGCCAGCGCGAACGCGATCGCCATCGGTATGCGGACGCCGACGTGACGCGCGAGGTGGCTGCCCAAGTGCGCCCCGGCGCCGACCGCAGCCGCGAACGGGAGGAATCCGATCCCGGTCTCGAGCGGCGAGGCGCCGACGACTTCCTGCAGGTAGATGGAAGTCAGCAGGACTGATCCCATCAGGATCGCGGAGGCGGGAAGCATCAGCAGCGCGCCTCCGCCGATGGCGCGGTCACGGAGCCGCCTGATGCGCAGCAGCGGCAGCGCGGTGCGGAGCTCCAGGAGGGCGAAGGCGGCGAGGCCGACCATGGATGCGCCTCCGAGCCCGAGGGTCTTGGCCGACGTCCAGCCGGCGTCGTCGGCACCTGAGAGGGCGTAGAGCAGGGCAGCCAGGCTCGCGGTGGCCACGAGCGCTCCGCGGAGATCGAGTCCGCTCCAGCGGGGACGCTTACCGTCGGCGGGCACAGTTCGCAACACGCCGGCCGCGAGCGCTGCGCCGATCGGGACGTTGATGAAGAAGATCGCACGCCAGTCGATCCATTCGGTCAGCATGCCGCCGAGCAGGACGCCCACCGCGCCACCGGCCGCTCCGACCCCTCCCCAAACGCCGAGGGCAATCGCCCGCTCGCGCCCGGAGAAGGTCGTCGTGATGATCGACAGCGCCGCCGGCGAGAGCAGCGCGGCCCCGATGCCCTGGCCCGTGCGGGCCGCGTAGAGCGCCGCGGCGCTGGGCGCAACCGCGGCAGCGAGCGACGCCCCGGTGAAGAGGGCGAGGCCGGTGATGAACGTGCGTCGGCGACCGAGGAGATCCGCCGCGCGCCCGCCCAGGAGCAGCAAGCTTCCGAACAGCAGTGAGTAACTCGTGATCGTCCACTCCAGATCACCGGGGGCGATCCGGAGATCCTGGGAGAGGTCCGGCAGGGCGACGTTCACGGCTGAGATATCCAGGATCACCATGAGCTGTGCGACGGCCAGGAGCAGCAGCAGGGCTCGGCGGGTGGGGGAGAGGGATGACATGAGAACTCCTTAAATCGGACAACAGCGTCTGGGTTAGTAAAGCAAACACTGCTGTCTGACATCTGTGAACCCCGTCACACGTCGCCGCCAAGCACGCAGGCGGACTGGCCGCCCCAGTGAACGGCGTCCGGCGATCTCGAACTGAGGGAGATCAGGCCATCGTCAGGCCGCCGCTCACCGAGAGCGTCTGGCCGGTGATGTATCCCGCGCGGTCGGAAGCGAGGAAGGCGACCGCGGCGGCGATGTCCTCGGGCTCGGCAAGGCGCCGCATCGGGACGGCGCGGACGAGCGCGTCGACCAGCTTCTGGCCCCCTTCCGCGGCCATCCCGTCGAGCATGGGCGTGCGCGTGGGGCCCGGGCAGACGGCGTTCGCCGTGATGCCGGCGCGGGCGGTCTCGCGAGCGATCGTCTTCGTGAACGCGATCACCGCGCCCTTTGCTCCCGCGTACACGCTCTCCATCGACGAGCCGACGCGGGCCGCGTCGGAGGCGATGTTGACGATTCGACCGTAGCCGCGCTCCATCATGCCGGGAAGCACCTCGCGCGTGGTTTGGAGGCAGCCCTTGAAGTTGATCTCGATCACGCGGTCCCAGAATGCCTCGTCGGTCTCGACGAACGGCTTCAGCTCGTCCCAGCCCGCGTTGTTGACGAGGATCTCGATCGACCCGAGCTCGCGCTCGACGGTTGAGATCGCCTCCGCCATGGCGCCCCCATCGGTCACGTCGAGCTCGATTGGGGCCGCCCGCCCGCCGGACGCTGTGATCCGACCAGCGCTCTGGCGCGCGGTCTCGAGGTCCAGGTCGGCGATCGCTACGGAGTGCCCGTCCGCCGCGAGCGCGACGCCGATTGCGCTGCCGATGCCACCTCCCCCTCCCGTCACAAGCGCCGTTCTTTCGGACACGCGAAGATCCTCGCATGTGATGCCCCCTACTGAAGGAGACCGTCGATGGATGAGCTGAGCGATGTCCGATACGAGGTCGAGGACGGGCTGGCCTGGATCAGCATCGACCGGCCCGAGCGAATGAACGCGTTTCGCGCTCTCACGGTCGACGAGCTGATCCACTGCCTCAAGCGGGCGTGGGCGAGCGCGGAGGTCGGCGTTGTGTGTCTCACGGGCGCGGGAGACCGCGCGTTCTGCACCGGCGGCGATCAAAAGCAACGCGCCGAGACCGGCGACTACGGACCCTCGGAGTCGGGCCTGTTCGAGGTCGAGATGCTCCATCGCCTGATTCGGGAGCTGCCGAAGCCGGTGATCGCCGCGGTCAACGGTTACGCGATCGGGGGCGGCCACGTGCTGCACGTGCTTTGCGACCTGACGATCGCCGCCGATACGGCGGTCTTCGGACAGAGTGGCCCCCGCGTCGGTTCCTTCGACGCGGGGTTCGGCACGGGATACCTGGCACGCGTGGTGGGCGAGAAGCGCGCACGCGAGATCTGGATGCTCTGCCGACAGTACGACGCCGACACGGCGGAGCGCTGGGGGCTCGTCAATCACGTCGTCCCCGCGGCGGAGCTACGCGCGGAGGTGCGCCACTGGGCGGACGAGATCCTCGCGCTGTCGCCCACCGCGCTGCGCTTCGTGAAGCAGTC
>DATFON010000036.1:0-3544 GCA_035265465.1 Solirubrobacterales bacterium
GAGCGTCCCTTGATGCTCGTTGAGCGTTTGGCCGATCCCGGTGGCGGTGAGGCCGAGCAGGATGAAGATCGCCGAGAAGCTGCCGACGAAGATCAGGCTGGGAACGAGGACGTGCCGCCAACTGACCCGGTCGAGCTCATCCACCGACACGCCACTGACCGCCGAGAGGTATCCGGGCACGAGGGGCAGAACGCACGGCGACGCGAACGAGACCAGGCCCGCCCCGAGGGCCGCGAACAGCCCGGGTAGCGCTGACGGATCGCCCTGCATCGCCCTAAACGGTACGCCGTGTCGCCAGTGACCCCTTAAAGGAAGCTAGGTGAGTGCGGCCGCGAGGCGCCGCCGGTGGTCGCGCGCGACGGGGTGGTCCGCACCGAGCTCGGTGAAGATCGCGACCATCACGCGGCGAAGCTGATCGCGCCGCTCGGGGTCGGCGACCTCGCCCACGACCGTCTGGAGACCGTCGAGCGCCGCCTCGAGATCGCCCTCGTCCCAGGCGGCGAAGGCCCGGACCAGGGTCCCGGCGCCGTCGCTTCGATCCTCGCCCAACTCGGTGAGGAGGCGGGCTCTGGCGGCGAGGCCTTCGGCCTCGAAGTCCCCGGGGAAGCGGTCGAGGAGCTCGAGCGCCTCGTCGGTATCGCCGCGCTCCAATAGGAGCCGGCCCAGCTTGCGCGCGGCGACGGCGTTGCGGGGATCGAGCTCCAGCGCCTTCCGCAGCGACTCCTCGTCGTCCTCGGCGGCCAGCTTGTCGGCGGGGGAGGGGACGATCCCATCCAGGAACTGCTCGATCTGAGTGGGCGGGATCGCCCCGGTGAACTCCGCGACGACCTTGCCGTCCTTGAACGCCTTGACGGCGGGGATCCCCTGGATCTGGAAGCTCGCCGCGAGCGACTGGTTGGCGTCGGTATCCACCTTCGCGAGCTCGACCTCGCCATCGCGCTTGGCGACGGCGGCCTCCAGCGCCGGCCCCAGGGTTCGGCACGGACCGCACCATTCGGCCCAGAAGTCAACGACCACGGGCACGTCGTGCGAGCGCTCGACCACGCGCTCCATGAAGTCCCGCTCGCTTACGTCATAGGCCATATTTGTTCCTAGCGCCGAGCCGTACGGCTCGGCGATTGGCATGTGTCGTTCATAGGTTTTGAGCTTAGCTACGCGGCTGCGGCAGAATGCGGATCCGATGGAGGAATCCCTTCGCGGCAAGCTGCTCGTCGCCTCGCCGGCGCTGGTGGACCCGAACTTCGCGCGGACCGTGGTCTTCATGACCGAGCACAACGAGGAGGGTGCGATGGGCATCGTGCTCAACCGGCCCTCGGACACGCCGGTCGCCGCGGTCGTGCCGCCACTCGCCGAGATCGCCGGAACCGAGCCCGTCTATATCGGTGGGCCGGTGCAGCCGGAGGCGATCGTCCTACTGGGGGACTTCTCGGACCCCGAGGCCGCCGCCTGGATCATCGTCGCGGACGTCGGGCTGGCGTCGGCCGACGTGGACCTGGACGAGCTAGCTGCTTCCGTCAGGCGCGGGCGCGTCTACGCCGGCTACTCGGGCTGGGGACCCGGGCAGCTGGAGGCCGAGATGGAGGTCGACTCGTGGATCGTCGAGCCCCCATTGCCAAAGGAGCTCTTTCCCGACGACCCGGCGACGCTGTGGAGTGACGTCCTGGGGCGCAAGGGAGGCCAGTACTCGCTCATCGCCCGAATGCCGGAGGATCCGTCGCAGAACTAGGCGCGTACGGGCAGCAGCGCTACCGGCTCGCGGCGTAACCCAGGATCGAGCGGTCCACGAGCCACTCGACCGGCGCTCGATCGTCCGTGTACACGGTTCCGCCCGGAAGGCGCGGGCCGACCGCCCGGGCCTGGCGCCGGCTCAGGGACCGTAGAGGGGCGGGGAGGCCGTCCGCCGCCACGCGCAGGCGAGTGGCCGAGGCGGGAGCGTCGGTGCCGGCGAGCAGGGCGTTGGTGTCGTCGACCGGATCCCGTAGCACGGTCGAAAAGGCCTCGGCCATCGTTCGCCCGATGACCGTCTCCAGGTCGTCGCTGCCATCCGGATGACCGACATTGATCACCACGATGCCGCCCGGAGCGAGTCGGTCGCTGACGAGGGTGAAGAACTCCCGCGTGGTCAGGTAGAAGGGGATGTAGGGCTGGCGGTAGGCATCGACGACGATCACGTCGTAATCGCCCTCGGAGCGGCGAAGCCACGGCCGGGCATCCTCGTTGTAGACGGTCAGGTTGGGGTTCGAGTCCATGTCGAAGTAGCGGTCCCCGATCTCGGTGAGCTTGGGGTCGATCTCGACTCCGTCGACCGCTGTCCCTGGGAAGAACCGCCCGTAGGCGCGAGCGGTGGTCCCGGCAGCGTTGCCCAGGATCGCCACGCGCCGCGGGTCGCGGGTCAGGGCGGCGAACGGCAGGGTCAGCATGCGATCCCAGTAGCCGCCGGTCAGGTAGGAGCCCGGCCGCAGCAGCGAGTGGATGGCCTGGCCCTCGTTCAGCTCCAGCGCGCGATCGCCATCCGGCTGCTCGACCACGCGGATGTACTGCACCGTGCTCTCGCCCTCGTACAGGGTCCGGCCGCCGTCGGTGGCCTTGACGGCGCCCACCGGCACCGCGATCAGGGCGGCGATCGCGAGCGGGACGGCGAGAAAGCGGATGCCGAGCCCGGCGGCCGCGACGAGTGCCAGGGCCAGGGCGAAGACCAGAAACGTCCGCTGCGTCCCGGCGAACGGGATCAGCGCCAACGCGGCGACCATGGTGCCGACCAGCGAGCCCGCGGTCGAGACCGCATACAGGCGTCCGGCGACCCGCCCGGAGTGCTCCACGTCCCGGATCGTCAGCCGGATCGCGTACGGAGAGCATGCCCCGAGCAGGATCACGGGGATGGCGGCCAGGGCGAGCACACCAATCAGCGAGCCGACGAAGGCGCCGGCCGACACCGAGTCCAGCGCGCTGACCGAGATGTCGAAGAACGGACGGGCGATGAACGGGACGATCGCGAGCAGCAGCGCCGCGGCCATGACCAGGAGACAGAGCCCGCGCCGGTGAGGGTGGCGATCGCCGAGCCTTCCTCCGAGCCAGTAGCCGATCGAGAGCGCGACTAGGACGACGCCGATCGTGTTGGCCCAGACGATCGTCGACGCGCCGAAGAACGGGGCCATCAGCCGCGCGACCGCGATCTCGGCGCCGAGGCTCGCCGCTCCGACGACGAATACGAGGATGTAGAGGTATCGGCTCTGGGTCACAGCTATGTTCCTCGCGGATGACGCTAGCGCCCGAATTCCCGCCAGGCCCGCGCCTGCCCACGGCGGTCCAGGCGTTCCGCCTTTGGCGCGATCCGATCCGCTTCCTCCTGGGCCTGCGTCGCCGCTACGGCGACGTCTTCAGTGTGAACTTCCCCTCGTTCCCGCGGCTTGTGTATGTGGCGGATCCGGCGCTCGCGAAGCAGGTTTTCAGCGGTGACCCGCACCGCTTCCACGCGGGCGAGGCAAATGCCACGGTACTCGAGCCGGCCCTGGGTCCGCACTCGGTGCTCATCCTCGACGAGGAG
>DATFON010000037.1:0-4997 GCA_035265465.1 Solirubrobacterales bacterium
GGCGCCCAGGGACTCGAACGTGGTGCGGGCGGCGTGCAGCTCACCCTGTGCTCGGCTCCGTTCACCCTGTGCGAGTAGGGCTTTGGCGAGCAACGCCCGGGTGCGTGCTCGGTCGTATGGCGCGTTGGCGTCGCGCCAGAGATCAGCCGCCCGCTGGAGACACTCGAGTGCGCTGGCGCTGTCTCCGTCGGCGAGCAGCGCCGCGCCTCGAGCGCGGTCCGCGGCCGCAAGGATCGCCGGGCTCGCGAACATGCCCGCGAGCTCGACCAGCTCCGCCACCGCTGCTCGTGCGGTGGCGATGTCGCCCCCGGCAAGTGCGATGTCGACTTGGGTGGGGAGCAGTCGGGCGCGGGTGAGCTTGTTCCAGCCGGCCTCGGCCAGTGCCCCGCCGATCGAGGCCGCCGCGCCGGCAGCGTCACCCCGCGCCAACAAGAGAAGGGCGGTGCCGGGCTGGGGCGGTGCGGCATTCTCGGTCGCCTTTTCGAAGGCGTCGGCCGCGCCTTCGAGATCGCCCATGCGGAGGCGGATCTCACCGATCTCGGACAGGGCGAGACCGACATGGACGAGCTCGATCGGCTCCATGCCGGCGCACGCGCCACGGGCTCGTCGCTCGCCCTCGGACCACGCGCCTCGACCGATGAGGATGCCGATGCTGTGGGCCTCGCAGTCGCCAGGGAGGCTATCGATGCCCGTGTGGGCGGCGCACTCGGCGATGGCGTCCATCCACTCGCCGGCTCTGCGGTAGTCACCCAACTCGTAACACGTGCTGATCGTCCGACAGAACACGAGCTGGGCCGGTACGGGTGAGACCTGGCCGCTCACTGCCCAGGTCATCCCCTCGTCGATCATCGGCATGCCCTGCGCGACCTCACCCTGGCGGACTCGCACGTAACCACCGAACGTCAATCCGAGCGCCTGCAGGTCAGCGACGCCGAACCGCTGCCCGATGTCGAACGCACGTTGGGCCGCTTCCCTGGCGTCCTCGTGCCGGCCCGTCGCAATCGCGAACATGGTGGCGGCCCACTCGAGGAACCCATGTTCCGCGCACGGCGGCTCATTGTCCAACAGGCGTTGCGCGCGTTGGAACCAGCCCCCGGCCACCGACATGCGCAGGCGGGCGCCGAACCAGATCGCCAGCATCACTGCCACCATCGCGGCGCGAGGGGTGTTGCCATCCTCGACGTACGCGGCGTGAGCTCGTTGGCGAACGACGAGTGCATCCAGAGGGCTGCCGGTCCACAGCAGCGCGTCGGCGAGCGCGTCGAGGTCGTCGCCGCGCAAGACGCCGTCGCGGTCAGCAGCCGACAGGAGGTCGAGGGCGTCGTTCCACCGGCGATCGGCGGCCGCCGCGCGGCCCCGAACCGCCTTGAGCTCGTCAGGCCGGTCGGGGACGCGAGTGGCAGGCATCGCGTCCGGCACCGCGTCGGCTTCGAATGGCGACCAGTCCAAATCGGGTCGTTGTTCGAGGATCGCCCGCTCGAGGCGGACCAGCGTCGGATTGGGTTCGATGCCCAACTGCTCGACGAGCACCTCGCGCAGCCGGCCGTACGCGCGCAGGGCGTCGGCCTGACGGCCGCTGCGATACAGCGCCACCATGAGCTGGCCCGCCAGGCGCTCCCGCAGCGGGTGCTCGTTGACCAACTGCGTGAGCTCGCCCGGAAGGCCGCTGTGCTCGCCGAGCGCCAGATCAGCGCCGATGCGGTCTTCCAACGCCGAGAGCCGCCGCTCGGTCAGCCGGGTGATGTCCGCTTGCGCGAACGGCTCGAACGTGAAGTCGGTGAGCGCCTCACCTCGCCACAGCGCGAGTGCGGTTCGCAGCGTGTGGGCCGCGTCGGCTGGCGCGGTGGCCAGCTCGCGCCGACCCTGCTCGGCCAGGCGCTCGAACCGCACGGCGTCGATTCCGTCCGGCTCGATGGCGAGCAGGTAGCCCGGCTGACGGGTGACAAGCACCTGGCCGCCCGTGCGCCGAGCTCGATCAGGCTCGAGCGCGCCGCGCAGGTGCGCGACGTAGGTCTGGAGCGTGTTGGCGGCGGACTCCGGTGGTTGTGCACCCCAGAGGACCTCGAAGAGGCGGTCGGTCGACACCACCTCGTTGGCGCGGACGAGGAGGGCCGCGAGCACGAGGCGGGCCTTGGCGCTCGGGAGCTCGACGGTGCGGCCGTCGATGACGACCTCGAGCGGTCCTAGCAGCCGTATCTCCACGCTCAACCTTGGCACGTTCCGCTGCGTTCCAGTGCGGCTCCAGTCGTCTTCAAGGCCGGCCGCGGAGGATCAAGACGACAGACGAGTGGAAGGCGCACTGACCAATGGCTCTCATCATGGAAACGGAATCGGCCCGGCGACTATCGGCGGAGGATGCGGCCGCACTGGTCCGCTCGGGTGACTGGCTCGACTACGGCGCCGTGCTGGCCCAGCCCGACGCGTTCGACAAGGCCCTGGCCGCGCGGGTTGGCGAGCTCCGCAACGTGAACATCCGCGGATGCTTGAGTCTTCGACCGCGCGCCGTACTCGAGGCCGATCCGGAACGTGAGCATTTCAACTTCTTCAACTGGCACCTCGGTGGCTACGACCGCAAGCTGAGCGACGCCGGACGGCAGAACTACATCCCATGCAACCTGGGCGAGATCCCTGACTACTACCGGCGGTTCATCGACCCTCCCGAGATCATGGTCATCAAGACCTGCCCGGTCGACGCCAACGGCTACTTCAACTTCGGCCCGGCCAATCTCTGGCACGGCGCGGTTGCGTCTCGCGCCAAGATCGTGATCGTCGAGACCGACCCCGCGCTTCCTTATGTGCACGGCATCGAGAACGGCTTGCACATGAGCCAGGTCGACTACGTCATCGAAGGCGACGGCCAGCCGGTGCCGGAACTACCGAGTCCGGCGCCGACCGATGCCGACCGCGCCGTCGCCCGACTGATCGCGGCGGAGATCAACGACGGCGCCTGTCTGCAGATCGGGATCGGCGCCATGCCGAACGCGGTGTGCTCCCTCTTGATGGAGAGCGGCGTACGCAATCTCGGCATTCACACCGAGATGCTCACCGACGGCATCATCGACCTGTACAAGGCCGGCGTGGTGACCGGCGCGGCCAAGACATCGCACCCGGGCAAGATCGTGTGCAGCTTCGGTCTCGGCTCGAAGCACCTGTACGACACGATCGATCACAATCCCGACATCGCTTGCCAACCCGTCGACGTGACCAACTTGCCGCACCTGGTCATGAAGAACGACCGCCTCACCACGATCAACAACACGACCCAGATGGATCTCCAAGGCCAAGCGGCGAGCGAGTCGAGCGGCCATCGCCACATCAGCGGCTCGGGAGGTCAACTCCAGTTCGTTCGTGCGGGCTACGCATCGAACGGCGGGAAGTCATTCATCTGCATGTCGTCGACCTACGAACGCGCCGGTGTGCGCCTCAGCCGCATCGTGCTCGATCTCACGCCCGGCAACGTCGTCACCGCTCCCCGAAGCGACATGATGTTCGTGGTCACCGAGTACGGATTGGTCAACCTCAAAGGGAAGTCCATTCCGGAACGGGCGAAGGCGATGATCTCGCTTGCCCATCCGGACTTTCGCGACGACCTCGAGCGCGAAGCCCGAACCAACGGTCTCATCCCCAGATCATTCGCCTGACAGACCACAGGAGATGTCACCTAGCGCCGGCAGGTGGACAGCCGGACGCCGGCCACCCCATGCACCGAGAATCCCGATTCAGTAGCGGCTCAGGAGTGTGTGGGTGTCAGGTTGCGTCATGGCCCGCGCCGCCCTCAGATGACCTGGCAGCGTCTCTTTCGGTCGTCGCCGTTGACGAGCCAATGGCCTGAGTGCTCCTTCAACCTGCTTCATGCAGGCGAAACATGTCACGTGTCCGAGCGTGACTCGCCGTCCTTCGACTGGCAGCGGAAACGCCGAGTCGTAGTACTGCGCTGCCGTCCGCCAGGAGGCCACCAGCTCCTCGTCCGAGAACTGGAGCACGGCCTCGGCCAGCTCGTCCTCGCCAAACCTCCAAAGGTCGGCAGCCACCGTTCCCACAGAGAAGACCACCACACGGCACTCCCGATGCGGGCCGTCCGCCGGCCGGGTTGCCGGAGTTCAGCGGAGGGTGGCTCGCCGGGGCGTGGGCGCTGGTCCTGCTGGCCATGGCGCTGGCCATCGGCGGGTTCGCCAACAGCTTCACGGCCGTGCGCGACGCGGTCGAGCCCTCCTTCGGGTCCATGGCCTGGACCGTCCCGGTGCTCATCGACGTGGGCGTAGCCGTGTTCAGGGTGATCCGCCGTTGGATGATCCTCCAGGAGGAACGCTCCTACGAACGCGCCAACGCCCGCTGGTGGGCGCGCAAGGAAGCCAAGTGGGACCTGCAGGACACCTACGGCCCCCTCCTGTGGCGTGTCCGCGCACCCCGCCGGGCTCGCGGCCTCTACCGCTGGGGCCACCACACTGCTAGCGCCGGCAGCGATCCGCACGTCGCCGTCGCCCCCAACCCGGCGCCGACCACGCCTCGGGTCGGGGACATCGGCCACAACGCAGTCCCCGAAGCGCCCGCTCGACAGGCCGGCGCCCGGCATCACATGACCGGCCTCGTCGCTGTGTCGCTCCTCGCCCACGCGGTGCCCGGTGCCGCCTGCCGCCCGCCCGTCCGGGGGCGGGGCCCCGTGGCCGGCGCTGTCATCAGGGCGGTCCGAGCGTGAGCACCATGACGGCGGACACGACCGGGGACGGCCGGGTCGACGACATCGGCGAGGTGGTCCGATGTCAGCACCGGGTGCTCCGGCGGCTGTTCGGCGACGTCGAGGCGGCTCGCGGGCGTCGGCGGCTGGAGGTGTTGGAGGACCTCGTGCGGTACCTGGCCGTGCATGAGACCCTGGAGGAGGACCTGGTCTACCCGGCCCTGCGAGCGGCCGGCCCTGACGAGGCCCGGGTCGCCGACGCCCGCCGGGACGAGGAGCGCGAGGCCACGGCCATGCTGCAACGACCTCCAGGGCGTGGGGA
>DATFON010000038.1:0-10132 GCA_035265465.1 Solirubrobacterales bacterium
TCGACAGTCCGAGCGCGGGCACAATGCCCGCTGCCCGGGACCGGGCAGGGAATTCCCGCCAGGGCTTGACTTCAACCTCACTTGAACGCATACCTTGCGGTTCGACCAGTCGCACGAGGTGAGGAGATCTCATGAGCCAAGACGTCCGACCGTGGGTTCCCGAGGGAATGCACACCGTCACCCCACACATCGTGGTCGGCGATGCGTCAGATGCGGCGCGGTGGTACTCGCAGGCGTTCGGTGCCGAGGAGCGCAATCGGATCACCCTTCCCGGTGGGAAGGTCATGACCCTCGAGGTGTGGTTTGTCGATTCGGCCGTGATGGTCGCCAGCGAGTTTCCCGAGATGGGGATCGTCTCGCCGCTGACGCTTGGCGGCACGGCCACCGTGCTCCAGGTCTATACCGACGATGTCGACACCCTCTGGAAACGGGCACTCGACGCCGGCGCCAAGATCCGCCATCCGCTCAGCGACATGTTCTGGGGGGACCGCCACGGCCAGATCACCGACCCGTACGGTCATCGATGGAATCTCGCCCAGCACGTGGGCGATGTCCCGCCGGAGGAGATCGCCCGGGCGGCGGCAGAGGCGTTCGGGGGTTGATCGCCACGCGACAGCGCCATCTAGCCTCAAGGGAGTGGCCGAGGGCGACACGATCCACCGCACCGCTCGGGCGCTCCAGGAGGCGCTCGGTGGCAGGCCGATCGTGGACGTCGCGACCCCGAATCCGCAAAGCCCGCTTCGCCGGCAGGGCCAGCGCGTGGGCCGCCTGCGCGGCTCAACCCTGATCCGGGCCGAGGCCAGGGGCAAGCACCTGTTGCTTCACTTCGAAGGCGATCTGATCCTGCACTCGCACCTCGGCATGCGCGGGTCATGGCACGTCCGCCCGGCTGGGGAGACCGAGGCACGCGACCGACGCGCGTGGGTCGTCCTCTCGGTGGCAGCCGCCCAAGCAGTTGAGCTGGACGGCTCGCACCTGGCGTTGCGCACCGAGGCCGAGCTTCGGTCCGATCCCCGCCTTCGCCTTCTGGGCCCGGACGTGCTGGCACCGGACTTCGACGCCTCGACCGGCATCGCGGCGCTGCGGAGAACGGATCAGTCGCGGCAGCTCGGCGAAGCGCTGCTCGATCAGCGAGTCCTCTCGGGCGTCGGCAACATCTACAAGTGCGAGGGATGCTGGTCGGCGCGAATCGATCCGTGGTGGCGCCTGGCGGACCTGGGCGACAACGAGCTCCAACGCGTGGTCATCGAGATCGCGGCGCTCATGCGCTACGGCGTCGAGACCGGGCGGACACCCAAGTCCATCTACCGCCGCCCGGGCCAGCCATGCCCCCGATGTGGAGCCCGGATCGAGGCGCGCGGTCAGGGCGATGCGAATCGCACCACCTACTGGTGCGCGACGTGCCAGACAGGTGAAGTCCCCGGCGCGGGATAATCCGATCGTGAGGGAGGAACTATGAGCCCAGGCGAATCCGTCGAGCTGCTCTCGCGGGTGCCGCTGTTCTCCGAGCTGTCGCGCGAGGAGCTCGAGCGCATCTCGCGCGTCTCGGTTGCGAGGAGCTTTCCCGCGGGCGTCAGGGTCTTCCACGAGGGCGATCACAGCGACGCGTGTTACCTCGTGCGAAAGGGGGACCTGCGCGTCACCCGCGAGCATCCGGACGGGCGCGCCATCGCACTCGCCACCCTCGGCCCCGGGGATATCTTCGGCGAGCTGGCGATGCTGGACGGGGAGGCGCGATCGGCGAGCGTCGAGACGCTCTCGGACTCGGAACTGCTGGCGCTACCGGCCGCCGACGTCAGGCGGCTCCTCGCCGACCACCCGGGAATCTCGGTGAAGCTGATCGCCGCGCTGACCAGGCGCCTGCGCGAGACGAACGAGCGGGTGGCGCGACAGTCCTTTCAAACGGTGCCGAGCCGCGTCGCCGGGGTCCTCACCCAGCTCATCGCCGAGGAGAGCGCTTCGACAGGCCGCCAGGGCATCACCATCCGCATGACCCAAGCGGACCTGGCCCAGCTCGCCGGCACCTCGCGCGAGAGCGTCAGCCGGTTCCTCGCCACCCTCGAGCGGGCCGGTGTGGTGAGCGTCGGACGGGGGAGGGTCACCGTCGTCGAGCCTCGCCGCCTGCGCGCCTACATCTTCTAGTGTGCGTCTGATGCGTCGAACCCCCGACGCTGACGAGTTTGCGTCGCAGCGCTCGAATATGGTCGAGCGACAGCTTCGCCGCCGCGGGATCCACGACGAGAGGGTGTTGCAGGCGATGGGGACGATCCCGCGAGAACGGTTCGTCCCGGAGTCCTACGCGCGCCGAGCCTACGCCGACTCCGCGCTGCCGATCGGCCACGACCAGACCATCTCGCAGCCATGGATCGTGGCGGCGATCTGCCAGGCGATGGAGCTCGAGGGCGACGAGCAGGTGCTGGAGGTCGGTACGGGCTCGGGCTACTCGGCCGCCGTGCTGGCCCTGCTGGCGCGCGAGGTCGTGACGATCGAGCGCGTCCCGGAGCTCGCCGAGCGGGCTCGCATGGAGCTGGGGGACCTGGGAATCGCAAATGTCGAGGTCGTGGTCGGGGACGGGAGCGCGGGCCTTCCGGACCGAGCGCCCTTCGACGCGATCGCGGTTCACGCGACCGCTCCGGGCCCTCCGCCGACGCTGCTCGGCCAGCTCGCGATCGGTGGCCGGCTGGTGGTGCCGATCGCAAGCCGCACGGCCGACATGCTCACCGTCTTTCGACGCTTGGGGGAGCGAGTGGACGCATCGACCGGCGAGGGCCTCGAGCGGGAGATCATCGGTCCCTGTCGGTTCGTGCCGCTGATCGGGACCGAGGGCTTCCCGGCGTAGGCCAGCACCTGCCAGCCACTCACCCCTCCCTACAGACAAGTTGCGGGCTTCACCGCCTTAGATGCCACTGCCGCGACGAAAGTCGCGGCCCCTACACAAATTGCGCGGCTTCGCCGCCTGACATGCTGCTGCGGCGACTAAGTCGCCGCCTCAAATTACCGGTTAGGCTGGCATTGTGAGCGCCCACCCCGAGAGAGGTCAGGCGGCGTCGTGACGGGCGGGCTGTTCGCTCTCAACTTCTTCTCCCCGGCCTTCGTCGACCAGCTGAAGCGGGGGCGCAAGACGGCGACGATCAGGGTCGGCGACAAGTCGCGCAAGTACCAGCGCGGGCAGATCGTGTGGATCACGGTCGGCTACCAGCACAGCCCGCGCCAGAAGCTCTTTTCGGCCGTGATCGACGACGTCGAGGTAAAGCGCGTGCGCGACCTGTCGCCCCGGGACATCGAGCACGACAACCCGGAGTTCCGCCGCCTGGACGAGATCACCGGTTTCCTGCGCCAGATCTACGGCCGCGAGATCGAGCACGACGACACGGTGACGGTGATCCGCTTCTCGCAGGTCGTCGAGTCCGTTGCCCCGCACATGGGCAACGGCGAAACGCCGTCATCCCGGAACTAGATCGACCGCCGGCCGGTGTCCGAGTACAGCTTCATCACCACCTGGTGCCTGGAGGCCCCGCGCGAGCCGGTGTGGGAGGCGATCTGGGACTCGGAGCGCTGGCCGCAGTGGTGGCGCGGCGTAACGGGCGCGCAGAAGCTGTCCGACGGAGGCGAGGACGGCGTCGGGCAGGTCGGCCGCTACCGCTGGCGGTCCAAGCTTCCGTACGACCTCGACTTCACGATGACCACCACCCGGGTGGAGAAGCCGTATCTGCTCGAGGGCGAGGCGACCGGGGAGCTGGCCGGCTTAGGGCGCTGGCGCCTGTTCGCGGAGGACGGCTCGACCCCGGTGACAGCGGTCGTCTACGAGTGGAACGTGCGTACGACGAAGCCGTGGATGAACGCGATCGCACCGATCGCGGCGCCGGTTTTCGCCTGGAACCACGATTGGGTCATGCGCAACGGCGGCGAGGGCCTCGCGCGGCTGCTGGGCTGCCGCCTGCTCGCCGCGAGCTGATCTGAGTCTTCACGACTAAGATCTAGAAAAAGGCGGCGAACTGGCTACACTCACGGGAACGGCTTGGCACTCTCATGTGTAGAGTGCCAGGACCAGGCGGGAAACGACTTTTCAAACCGCAAAGACGGAGGTAACGAACGGATGAAGCTAAAGCCCCTTAGCGATCGGCTGATCGTTCAGGCGATCGAGGAGGAGGCGACGACCGCGAGCGGTCTCGTCCTCCCCGATACCGCCCAGGAGAAGCCCCAGAAGGGCAAGGTGATCGCCGTTGGCGACGGTCCCATCGAGGACGGCGAGCGCCGCCCGCTCGACGTGAGCGAGGGCGACGAGGTCCTCTACAGCAAGTACGGCGGGACCGAGATCAAGGTCGACGGCGAGGAGCTGCTCGTGCTGCGCGAGTCGGATGTCCTCGCCAAGGTCGTATAGCGGCGCTGCCAATCGGCGGACGTCGCTCGTAACTACGAAATCGAAGGAGATTTGAGAAATGGCTCATAAGGAGCTCAAGTACGACGCCGAGGCCCGGGCCGCTCTGCAGGCCGGGGTCGATGGCGTCGCCAACGCGGTCAAGGTGACCCTTGGCCCCAAGGGGCGCTACGTCGTGCTCGACAAGAAGTTCGGTGCCCCCACCATCACCAACGACGGCGTGACCATTGCCCGGGAGATCGAGCTCGAGGACGTGTTCGAGAACCAGGGTGCGCAGCTCGTGCGCGAGGTGGCCACGGCGACCAACGACGTCGCGGGCGACGGCACCACGACGGCCACCCTGCTCGCGCAGACGATCGTTCGTCACGGGCTGAGGAACGTGGCCGCCGGTGCAAACCCGCTGGCGCTGCGCCGCGGCATCGAGAACGCCGTGGACCAGGTGGTCGACAACCTGCGCGACAAGCAGTCGAAGGAGATCGCCGGCAAGGAGCAGATCGCCCGCGTCGCCGCCATCTCGGCGGCCGACGACGAGATCGGCAATGTGATCGCGGACGCGATCGAGAAGGTCGGCAAGGACGGCGTCGTGAACGTCGAGGAAGGCCAGACCTTCGGCATGGAGCTCGAGTTCACCGAGGGGATGCAGTTCGACAAGGGCTACATCTCCCCGTACATGGTCACCGACCAGGAGCGCATGGAGGCGGTGCTCGAGGACCCGTACGTCCTCATCGCCAATCAGAAGATCGGCTCGGTCCGTGACCTGCTGCCGGTGCTGGAGCAGGTGATGCAGGGCGGCAAGCCCCTGCTGATCGTCGCCGAGGACGTCGAGGGCGAGACGCTTGCGACGCTCGTCGTCAACAAGCTCCGGGGTACGTTCACGGGCGTCGCCGTCAAGGCGCCCGGGTTCGGCGATCGGCGTAAGCGCATGCTCGAGGACATCGCGATCCTCACGGGCGGCGAGGTGATCACCGAGGAGATGGGCCTGAAGCTCGAGAACACCCAGCTCTCGCAGCTTGGCCACGCTCGGCGCGTCGTCGTCTCCAAGGACACGACGACGATCATCGACGGTGCCGGCGAGAAGTCACAGATCGAGGGCCGGATCAATCAGATTCGCTCCGAGATCGAGACCACGGACTCGGACTTCGACCGCGAGAAGCTGCAGGAGCGGCTTGCGAAGCTCGCGGGCGGTGTCGCAGTCGTCAAGGTCGGCGCGGCCACCGAGACCGAGATGAAGGAGAAGAAGCACCGCGTCGAGGACGCGCTGCAGGCGACCCGGGCCGCCCTCGAGGAGGGCATCGTCCCGGGCGGCGGCGTCGCGCTCCTGAACGCTCAGGGCGCGATCGACCCGAGCGGCCTGACCGACAACGACGAGCGCACGGGCGCGGAGATCATCCGCCGGGCGCTCGAGGAGCCGCTCCGCCAGATCGCGGAGAACTCGGGCCTCGAGGGCTCGATCGTGGTCGAGAAGGTCCGCGGGCTCAAGCCCGGCGAGGGCCTGAACGCCGACGACGGCGAGTACGGCGACCTCGTCAAGGCCGGGGTCATCGACCCGACGATGGTGACCAGGTCGGCGCTGCAGAACGCGGCCTCGATCGCCAAGAACATCCTGACGACGGAGGCGATCGTCGCCGAGCCGCCGGAGACCGACGGCGCCGGCGCCCCCGCCGGCATGCCGGACATGGGCGGGATGATGTAACCAGCGCCTCCATTGGTAAGGCCCGCATCGGTGCCTTACCGCGGATGTGCTTCGAAGGGGCCCGGCGGATGCCGGGCCCCTTCTCTGTCCGCCAGTACGCCGAGAGTCGATTTATTCGGCTATAGGACGAATGAACCGACTCTCGATCTCCTCAGGCGGGAACCAGGCGGTCGAGCGTCTCGGACGCTGCGCCAAGGTCCGGCATCTCCGCCGCGGGCTCGCCCCTCGCTGCCTCCCGCAGCCGGTTGATCCAGACGCAGGGAATCCCGAGCTCGTGGCACGGCTCCACGTCGTGGAAGAGGCTCGCGGCGACGTGCACATGGCGCTTCGGGTCTGCGCCACTGGCGCGCAGGAACTCGAGCCAGTGGCCGGGCGCCGGCTTGTACGAGCCGATCTCCGAGGCGACGATCGCGAGCTCGAACGGCACGCCGATCCGCTCCATCGACGCCTCGATGTAGTTGCGGTCGGTGTTGGAGAGGATCGCGAGCCCCCATCCTCGCCGTCGCAGCTCGGCGAGCGCCGGCGGAACGTCCTCGAACACGGGCCATGTGGGTAACGAGCGTCCGAGGGCGTTGCGCTCGTCAGCGGGAAGCTCGCGTCCCAGTGAGTCAGCCACACCCGCGAGCGTCCGGGCGAGCACCTCCCGGTAAGGGGCTCCCGGGCTCGCGGCCTCAATCTCGGGCTCCAAGTCGTGATAGCGGCTCAACGCCGCCTCCCGCAGGTCGGCTCCGAAGAGCCTGTGGAGCTCGTCGCCGATGCCGCGGTTCCAGTCGACAAGCGTGCCGTAGCAGTCGAAGGTAGCCCAACGTGGATTGGTCTCGCTGCGGTTCACCGACGCGCGTGGGACGCTTACGCCCCCAGCACCGCCTCGAGCGGCAGCGGCTCGACCCCCAGCGACTCGGCATCGGCCGTGCCGCGGGCGCTGACCATCGGCACCTCCATCAGCTCGGCCTCCTCCCACGTGGCGAACACGGCCTCGCCGAATATCCGGCGCAGCGTGACAAGGGTCAGGTGCACGAGGCCGAGGGGCACGTGGACCAGTGGGCGTGAGCGGCCCGTGGCCCGGGCGACCGCCTGGGCGATCTCGTCGTAGCTCAGCACCTGCGGCCCGGCGAGCTCGTAGCGTGCCTTCTCTTCGCCGCGCCCGAGCGAAGCGATGACGCAGCGGGCGACGTCGTGGGCCCACATCGGCTCGAACTTCGCCTTGCCGGAGCCCGAGACCGGCAGCGCGGGCAGCAGCGCCAGACGCTTCATCAGCCGCACCCAGCGGTCGCTTGGGTCGTAGACGATCGAGGGAGCGAAGACCGTGGTCGCGAGAGGCGACTCCACCACTGCCTTCTCGGCGAGCGCCTTCGCGCGAAAGAAGCGCGTCCGCTGGAACTCGCTCGCTCCCAGCGCGGAGAAGAAGACGAACCGCTCGACGCCCGCCCGCTCGGCTGCCCGCAGGAGCCGGCCTGTCGCGAGCCCGTTGAGCTCCTCCACCCGCGCATGCGGCTCGTCGCGGATCGCCGCCGCGAGGTGGATCACGGAGTCGACCCCGCGGAGTGCCTGGCGCTGAAGGTGGCGATCGCCCAGGCGGGCAAGGTCGCCAAGCGCGATCTGGACGTCCACGCGATGACGGCCGAGCCCGCGCGGATCACGCACGAGTGCCCGAACATCGTGGCCGGCGCTCAGCAGGAGCGGCAGAAGCGCCCTGCCGACGGTTCCGCTCGCCCCGGTCAGGAGGATCACGGCGCTGGACTCTATCCCCCCTTTGAAGCGCTTCATCCGTGGGACCAAGCGCGAATCGTCACTTCGGGCATCCTGGGGCCGCCGAGGCAACTTGCCTAGAATGTCCACTCCGCCCAGGCACGAACCCGGGCGAGCGACTTATCTGGATCCACCCCAACCGAGGCAGCCAAAGAGGGAGAAATCAGCCGTGGCCTATGTCATCGCCGAGCCCTGCATAGGAGAGAAGGACAACTCGTGCGTCGAGGTTTGTCCCGTCGACTGCATCCACCCGACGCCGGACGAACCGGACTACGAGGCCGCCAAGCAGCTCTTCATCGATCCCGACGAGTGCATTGACTGCGACGCCTGCGTGGAGGCCTGCCCGGTGGACGCCTGCTTCGCCGAGGACCAGCTCCCCGACGAGTGGAGCAAATACATCCAGATCAACGCGGAGTACTACTCGAACGCGTAGCGCCCGCGCGGGACTGGACGACTAGCCCGCTTGAACCACAGGCAGCTCGGTCCCGCTGACCGCCGGCTTCGGCATCGCGGCCGGGGGCGGCGCCTGCATGACCGGGAGCTCCTGCGGCGTCGCCGCCACGATTCCGCGCGCGGCGTCGCGGATCGCCTGGGCCGCGGGCGAGTCGGGTCGCTCCACGACCAGCGGCGAGCCGGCGTCGGCATGCTCGCGAAGCTCCTCGGACAGCGGCACCTTGCCGATCAGCGGGACGTTGAGGTCGTCGGCCAGCAGCTGTCCGCCGCCCTCGCCGAAGATGGTCACGCGCTGACCGTCGGGGCCCGTGAAGGCCGACATGTTCTCGATCGCGCCCAGGAGCTCCAAGTCCACCTTCTCCGCCATCTCGGCGGCGCGGCGCGCGACGCTCTGGGCGGCCGGCTGGGGCGTCGTGACGATGAGAATCTTCGCCTGGGGCAGGAGCTGCGCCAGAGTCATCGAGACGTCGCCGGTCCCGGGGGGTAGGTCGAGCAGCAGGTAGTCCAGGTCGCCCCAGTCCACGTCCTCCAGGAACTGCTGGATGGCCTTGTGGAGCATCGGGCCCCGCCACACCACAGCGGCGTTCTCCTCGAGGAAGAAGCCGATCGACATCACCTTGATGCCGCCGGGGCCCGTGAGCGGGACGATCTTGCGCTCGGCATTGACCTCGGGCTTGCTGTTGACCCCGAGCATCCTCGGGATCGAGTAGCCGTAGACATCGCAGTCCAGAGCGCCCGCCGTATGACCCTCTGCCTGGAGGGCGGCCGCGAGGTTCGCCGTCATCGTGGACTTGCCCACGCCGCCCTTGCCGGACGCCACGCAGACGACGTTCTTGACCTTAGCCAGGGCGCCCTCGGGTAGCCGCTGGCGACCCAGAGTCTGCTGGAGGCGGCCCTTCTCGTCGTTCGAGAGGACGTCGAAGCCAACCCCGACCTGGGTGACGCCCTCGAGCTCGCCCACGCGCTCGGCGACGGCGTTCTGGAAGTGTGAGCGGATCGGGCAGCCCGGGGTCGTGAGCGAAACGACGACCTCGATCCGCCCGTCGTCCTCGATCGCGATGGAGCGGACCATCCCCAGCTCGACGATGGATCGCCGCAGCTCGGGGTCGATGACGCCCGTGAGCGCCTCGGTGATCTGTTCCTTGGTGGGAACCGGCACTACGTTCATTGTGGCAAAGGGTCGATCTGGGTGCCGGCGCCGGGCCCAAACGTCGATCGACCGGCGCTGTGGCCGGTCGATCGGGGAGGAGAGGTTGCTGTTTCTGCCCGCGAGGATGTGTGCGGACAGATCCCTCCGGGTCACCACCTCTCGAGGCGGCCCGGGCTAAGGGGTTCTAGACGAGCGTCGAAACCCGCTCCTGAACCACGCTCTGGGCGCGCTTCAGGTTGTCCTCGGCCTTCGCGCGGTTCTGCTTGACCGTGGTCCGAACCGTGCGCCGGCGCTGCTTGAGCTGGCGCTGGAACCGGTTGCGGGTCTGGCGCGTGCGGGTGCGGGCCTTGCGCCGGGACGTGGCGCCGCGCCGCTCGAGCTTGTTGAGCTCACGCTCGACCTGAGTGCGGAAGCTCTTCAGCTCGCGCTCGGCGGTCTCGCGCTTCGTGAACGGCTCGACGAGCTCGTTGACGCGATCGGCGACGGCGAGAACCGCCCCAACCGGAACGTCAACGGAACGCTCGGCGGTCTGACGTGCATACGACACGCTGCCGTTGCGGACCTTCGTCAGACCCTCGCGGATCTTCGCGGCGTCCGTGCGGCTGGTCTTGGTCGTGCGCGGCGCGGCCTTGCGCTGCGTCGTATTCCTGGTGGTGGTGCCAGTGGTTGCCATCTGTTCCTTCCAATCCCCTCGGTGGGCTTGAGCCTT
>DATFON010000039.1:0-13023 GCA_035265465.1 Solirubrobacterales bacterium
GCCGTTTACGGACAGACCGTTCAGACTGCGATCGTCGAGCGCCCGAAGCTCGTTCTCCGGCGTTCGCACGACGAGGGCGTGTCGGCGGGAGACGGTGGCGTCGTCCAGGCGCAGATCCGCGGCGGAGCTGCGGCCGATCCGAGTCCAGCCGGTGGGAAGCTCGACGACCACCGGCTCGCCGCTGTCCGCGTAGGCCAGGTACCGGTTGGCGGGATCGATCCGTGAGCGCACCTCGTCGAGCCAGGTCGGTGGAGCGGCCGCCGGCGAGATCGCCTCCGTGTCGAGCGTGCGCGATTCGAACAGGGAGGCTCGCCGGAAGTGCGTCTCACCACACGCGGGGCAGCGCGGCAGTTCGTCGTCGACCTCCAGGGAGACGGAGTACCCGCAGCCGACGCAGACCAGCGATCCGGCTGCTAACTGTCCTGATTCGCGGACGTCGAATCCTTCGTCAATCAGCAAATCCATCCCCTCAGCTCGTGGCAATGTTAACGATGGCTCCTCGGTGCCCTGCGGATTGTTGTTCGAAACGCTCGCAAATTGGAAGAATGCTGACCCGATCCGAGCAATAGAATCGCCCGCCGTGGCCCAGGGCATCGAACAGCCGTCCATCGCGGCCACAGGTGGGGCGCCGGCCTAGTGGGTCCCATCTCCGTGACGAAGGCGATCGACGCCCCGCGCGAGCAGGTATTCGACTTCGTCTGCGATCTCGCCAACCGCCCCACGTTCACCGATCACTTCCTGGGCGACTTCAGGCTGGAGCGGTTCGAGTCGGCGGGCGTCGGAGCTGCGGCTCGCATGCGGATCACCAAGACCGGCCTGTGGATGGAGACGATCATCGTGGAGACCTCGCGTCCCTACCGGATCATGGAACGGGGCAAGGGTGGACGGCTCGACCGCATCCCGACCCTGACCGCGTGGGAGCTGGTGGAGGGGCCTGGCGCGGCGACCTCCGAGGTCACGGTTCGGTTCGGCACCGAGCCCACCCACCCCGTGGACCGAATCCGTGAGCTGCGCTGGGGCGAGCGGTTCTACCGGCGGCAATGGTCGACGGCGCTGTCCAGGCTCAAGGACGTGATCGAGTCCGGGCGACCGGGTGACCGCGTGGTCATCGCGGGAGGCGCGCGAGAGCCCGTGACGTAGGCAATCCGTGGTCACTTACACTTCCGCGGCCATGCAGCGCGTCTCCGGCTTCACCACGCGGCTTGGCGCCGTGCTCGCCACCGCCGCGATCGTGCTCGGCGTGCTCCTGTCCGGGTGCAATACCGATCCGGAGAACGCGAGCGAGGTCATCGAGGGCCAGCCGATCAAGCTCGGCGACCTGCTCTACAACGTGCAGATCACGCGAATCCTCAACCCGGACGATCCCGAGGACAAGGCGTATCTCGTGGGCCAGCAGCCCCCTTCCAGCGACGAGTACTACCTGGGGGTCTTCATGAGGGTCATAAACGAGGGGAGCTCCTCGGCGCAGGTCGCCAGCGATTTCAAGGTCGTCGACACCGTCGGAGACACCTTCGACCCGATTCCGAGCAAGAGCCTGTTCGCGCTGAAGCTCGGGGACACGATCCACGGTGGAGACGAGCTCCCGGAGCTGGAGTCGACCGCCGCCAACGGCCCGATCGAGGGCTCGATGGTGCTGTTCCGGATCGACGGGGCCGCGATCCAGGATCGCCCGCTGACGCTCGAGATCCCGTCCTCGGACGGCTCGACTGGCGAAGTCGAGCTTGACATCTGAGACAGCTCTTCGCGTCGCCCTGGTCGTGGCGGCGGTCGGCGCGCTGATCGTCGTCCTCGGTCTGCTCCCCGCACCCGTCCGTGTCGTCTGTCTGATCCTGATCGCCGCAGGGACCATGGTCGCCGCGCCGTGGCGCTCGACCCGTGGCGGTGGCTGGTGGTGGATCCTGGCAGCGGGTGCCGTCGCCTCGATCGTCGGCGCGATCGTCGCCCAGCCCGCGGCGACGCTGGGAGGCGCGGTCGCGCTGCTCGGCGGCCTGGCGGTGATCGTGGGAGCCGCCATCGGCTTTCCGACCGAGGGCGAGACGAGCTAACCCGACCGATCTCGAGAGCAGGGCGCTGCTCTCCCTACTTGCCCGGGCCCTAGCTCACGCCGAATGCCGAGGCCATGACCTGACGGACGATCGGGGCCGCGACGGTGCCGCCGTCGCCGCTTGCGTTCACGACCATGGCCGCGACGGCGAGCTTGGGATCGGTCGCTGGGGCGAAGGCCGTGAACCAGGCATCCAGCCGCTGGGCTTCCCCCGAGCCCGTAGCGGCGTGACCCGTCACCGGTCCGAGCTCGGCCGTGCCTGTCTTTCCAGCCACTTCGATCCCCGGCAGTGCGGCGGCGGTGCCGGTGCCGCTGGTCACGACTCCGACCATCAGCGTGCGAAGTGTCGACGCGATCTCGCTCGACGTGACGCGGACCGGCTCGGCGCCGGCCTGGAGGGAGCGGTCGGTGACCAGGGACGTCGGCTCGCGGACCCCGCCGTTGCCGATGGCCTGGGCCACGGAGGCCATCTCCAGCGGCGTGGCCAGGACCTCTCCCTGGCCGATCGCCGTGACCGCGAGGTCGAGGTCGCTCGAGATGGTGGTTGGGAGGGTGCTGTCCGGCACTTCGGCCGCCTGGATCGCGCGCTCCTCGTAGAGGCTCGGCGGGGAATTGAACCCATAGCTCTCCGCCATATCGACGAGGGGCTTCGATCCGACCTTTGGGCCAAGCGGGGCGAACACGCTGTTGCACGACTCGGCGAAGGCCTCGGTGAAGGTCCCGCCGCAGGCCTCGTCGTGGGCGTTTGCGATCTCCCTCCCGTCGACCGTGGTCGACGTCTCGATCGGGAACTCGTCGCTGACCTTGACCGCACCCGTCTCGAGCGCGGCGGTGGTCGTGATGAGCTTGAACGTGGAGCCGGGCGGCTGCGGGCCCGAGAACGCGATGCCGGCCACCGCCTGCACCGATCCGTCGTCCGCGTCGAGCGCCACCACGCCTCCATACGTGTTCCCAAGGGCGGCCACGGTTGCCTGCTGCAAGTCGGGGTCGATCGTCGTGTGCACGGGCTTTCCGGGGGTTGGCTCGCTCGTGGCCAGGGTGCGTCCCCCGGCGGCGGGCTTGTTGCCATCTCCGGCCGGCAGGGCGACGAGCTGGCCGCCTGGACGACCGGCGAGTCGGTCGTTGAACGCGAGCTCGAGCCCGCTCGTGCCCGTCGGCGTTCCCGGTGGAAAGCCCAGCCGATCGAGCTCGGTCGCCTGCTTTTTACGCGGCGTGGCAACGCTCCCCGCGACCGCTGCGGCCGCCGTTCCGAGCGGCGAGGCTCGAGCGGTGGCCGGGCCCTCGGCAAGCGGCGTTCCATCCTTGGCCAGGATCGGTGCGCGCCTGGGCAATGTCGTGTGGCGGATCAGGCGCTCGCCCGGATTGAGCCCGGGAAACACCAGATTCGGCGCCCAGTCGATCCTGCCGCCGTCCAGCGGGAGCGGGAGGTCGCGCGCGATGGTCCCGAAGGCGTTGGTGTGGAGCGTCACCGGTACGGTCGCCGCGGGCTCGCCGCTTGAGTCGGACTCCGAGACCTCCCCGGTATCCACGCGTCGGACGGTCGCGATCATCTCCGCCTTGTCGTAGTCGGCGGTGAAGTCCTGAAGCGAGTATTGGCGCGCCGCCGGCTTGGAGATCTGCGCATACATGCCCGATAGGTTCTGACTCTCCCAGGCGTCCGCAAACCTCTGGGCGCTGTCGAGCTCGGTTTGTCCCGCGCCCCAAACGAGGCCGGCCACGAACGCCGCCAGGCCCAGCAAGGCGATCGGAAGCGATCGTGTGAGAAGGCGGCGCCGCCGCGTCGCCCGGGAACTAATGGTGCTCAACCGGATACAAAGGTAGCCGCCGTGAACTTCGTCGACCTAATCATCGCGGTCTTTGCGGTCGCCTTCGCGGCGATCGGCTACGAGCGCGGCCTGCTGGCGAGCGCGCTCCCGCTGGCCGGATTCGTGCTCGGAGCAATCATCGGTGGACGCCTTGGCCCGGCGCTGCTGACCCAGGGCGGGGAGTCCCCATACGCACCGCTCGTCACCGTGGTCTGCGGACTGCTTCTTGGCACCGTCCTCGCGGTCGTCATGGAGGGTGTCGCGGAGGCGGTCCGCCTTCGCTTCCTGCCGCGGGGTGGAGTCATCGGCCAGGTCGACGGGCTTGCCGGGGCCGTTCTGCTGGGGGCGCTCGGCCTGCTCTTGGCATGGGCGTTCGGCGCCGCGGCTCTGAACGTCCCGGGTCCGGAGCGTGGTCTTCGGGAGGCCTTGCAACGGTCGAGGATCCTCGGCGCCCTGAACGACGCGCTTCCGCCCAGCGGGCCCATCCTCAATCTCCTGCGCCACGTGGACCCCGTACCCTCCGTCACCGGTCCTGAAGCCAAGGTCGGAGCGCCGCAGCCGGCGATTGCTCACGGTCCGGAGGTTCGCCGCGCGGGCGGCAGCGTCGTGAAGATCCTCGGCTCCGCCTGCGGCCTGGGGATCGAGGGCTCGGGCTGGGTCGCGGGGCAGGGCCTCGTCGTCACCAACGCCCACGTGGTGGCCGGCGAGGATGACACCACCGTCACGACTCGAGGCGGCGATCAGCTCGACGCCGCCGCTGTGCACTACGACCCTCACGACGACCTGGCGATCCTGCGTGTCAGCGGACTGGATCTACGTCCGCTCGACCTCGCGCCCGAGGAGTCAGCGGGAGTGGGCGGGGCGGTACTCGGCTATCCGGAGAATGGCCCGTTTCGGGTCGCGCCGGCGCGACTGGGAAGCACCGAGACCGTGATCAGCCAGGACTCCTACGGTCGAGGCCCGGTGCAGCGCGAGATGATGCCGTTCCGGGGGGAGGTGAGGAGCGGGAACTCCGGCGGCCCGGTCGTCGACGGCTCCGGGGACGTCCTCACGACCGTGTTCGCGGCGGCCAAGGACAATGGGCCGCCGGGCGGCCTGGGCGTCCCGAACGAGGTCGTGGGGAGCGCCCTGTCAGGCCCGCTCCGCCCGAGCGGGACGGGGCCTTGCGCGGCGTAGGTCCGTCGGCCACGCCCCGGCCGCGCCTTGGTTCTGTAGCCCACCCGGGCCCTTCTGTACCCTGGATCGCGGGTGGAATCAGGGCCTTCGCAAGCCGAACGTCGTCAACCACGGCCGCGGGGAAAGCCGGTGCGTGTGTCCGCCGACTTCCATCAGGCCGTCGAGCTCATCGGCAAGCGGTGGACAGGGGCCATCCTCTGGGCGCTGTCCGAACGCGCCCACTACTACGCCGAGCTGACCCAGGTCGTGCCCGGGCTCTCGGACCGCCTCCTCTCGCGGCGACTTCGCGAGCTCGAGTCCGAGGGTCTGGTCGAGCGGTGCGTCCACGACGGTACGCCGGCGCGCGTCTCCTATGCGCTTACCGAGAAGGGACGGGGACTCCGCCCCGCGATCAGTGAGCTGCGGGCATGGGCACAGCGGTGGAACCGCACCCACTCCTGATCGCCCCCCGGCCGCCGCGACCTACCACTCGCGAGGATTGCCGGGAGGGATCTCGTCGCGCACCAGGATGGCCTCGATGACCTCCACCGGGGGCGGGCCGGTCGTCTCCCTGAAGAGCTCCAACTGGTCCGCTCCGATCGAGCCGAACGCGGCTTCGACCGCTCGCACGTACGGCGCGAGGATCACGGCGTCAGGCGGCGGGGTGGGGGCGAAGTTCTCGGGCTTGGCGGTGAAGGCCACGACTTGGGAAAACGCCGAGGCTGCGTGGTCCTCACCGATTGCCTCGGTCACGTCGATGCGGTTGTAGCGGACCTCGCGGGCGGCAAGTCGCTCCAGCTCCGCCGGTGACAACTCGATCAGAACTCCGTTCGGGCCTGCGCCGGAGGCATCGGGCTCGAGGTTCAGGCCCAGGCAATGGGTCGGAACCGCGCCGCTCTCGGCATGGGCGAAGGTCTTCTCGGTGGCGCGGTTGTCGCGGACCTGCGACCAACGCCGGCGCCACGCGGGGAGCCGGGCGACCGCGACGTGCTCAACCGGACGCCCGAGCGTCCACTCGGCGCTCGCGACGCTGACGAGCGATCCGTAGGCGAACAGGGCTATGCCCACTGGGGCTTCCATGCCGGAGCGCCACAGAGCCGGGCCGCCGCGGGGCAGCCGTAACACAGCGACCTGTGCGGCGAGTCCGTGCGCGCGAAGTCGCCATCCCGGATCCGCTGGATCAGTCCCTCCAGGCGTTGGCGGGCGGCTTGCAGCGCCGACTCGTCGTAGGTCTCGAGGACCGTTTGGTCGGGCGATTCGAGAAAGCAATAGGCGGCTCGGACCGAATGCGACCCTGCGCCACCGGCACGATGGACGGCCACTGCGTAGAGGTCGCGCTGGGTCTCGTAGCGGCGGGCGAGCTCGGCGGGGTCGTTGTCACCGAGTGCGTCCGTCTTGTAGTCCACGACCAGCTGACCGGCAGGGGTCTCCGCGAGGAGGTCGATCTTCCCACGCACGATCGCGCCTCCGAGGTCCAGGATGAACGGGACCTCGGGACGCAGCCGGGCGCCGCTCTCAACGAGCTGCGCGCGCAGATCCGACTCCTGCCAGCCGTCCACCAACCGCAGAACGCGTTCCCGAGCCTCGGGATCACCGGCGAGGCCCTCCCTGGCGAGGATGCGCTCGACCTCCTCGGCCCCTCCGCGCTCCCACGATCGGCGCGCGCTGGCTTCCAGGATCGCGTGGACGCTGTTGCCGATCGCTAGCGAGCGCTGCCTCGGCCCGAGCTGCGGATCAAGCAGCTCGTCCGCCTCGACCTCCTCCGGCGCATCGGACTCGCCTTCCACGGCGACGGCATCGACCGGTGACGCCAGGCCGAGGATGCGCTCGACGTAGAAGCGATAGCCGCAGCCCGCGTAGCTTGCCAACGCCGAGTAGGAGAGATGGCCGGCACCGGGCGGCGGAGGCGCGCCCGAGAGGAGGGGCTTCGCCGGGCTCGCCGGGGCGACGGCGAGTGAGGCGGGGGGCTCGACCCGGGCCCGAAGCTGCGCCGCGCGCTCGGCGCTAGGCCGCTGGACCCGGATTCGCACCTGGGGATCAGGTCCGCCGGCCTCGCCGCCGCCCACCGCGGGGGCCCGCGGAAGCCCGACGTCCTCGCCCTCGCCGGCCCAGCCTTGGCCGCCCAACGCCGGGATCAGCAGATGGAGCGCCGTGTGCGAGGGTCCCGGGGACTCCGGGGTCTCGCCGGCCGGCAGCGCGCACGTCCCGCTGAGGATCAGTCGCTCCTGGGCGCGAGTGGCCGCCACGTACACCAGCCGAAGCGCCTCCTCGACCTCGGCCGACGATTCTTCCTCGCACAGCTCCACCAGCTCCCAGAGGCGCAGCGAATCGCCGGCCGCCACCGGCACACGCATCCCGAAGCGTGCTCCCGCCGGATCCCCCACAGGTCCTGTGAGCCGGCCCACGACGAGGTCGGGGTAGGCGAAGCCGGCCCCGAGCCGGCGACCCAGGTCCGCGACCGCAACCACGGGGAACTCCAGGCCCTTGGCGGCGTGCACCGTCATCACCCGTACGCCGTCGTGGCCCTCGACCTGCACGGCGGCCATGCCCTCGCGCGCGTCGCGCTGGGTTCGCTCCTCGGCGAAGTCGAGAAAGCCGCGCAGGTCGCGCCCGTCGTGCTCCTCGTACTCTGCAGCAAGCCGCATGAGCTTCCGCAGGTTCGCCATCCGGCGCGGGCCGTCCTTCATCGCGAGGATGGCCAGGTCGTAGTCGAAGGCAGAGGTCACGCGGTCGACGAGCGAGTCCAGCGGCCGGAGCGGCGCCTCCGCGCGAAGCTCGGCGAGCACCTCGCGGAAGCGTTCCAGACGCCGGACGTCGTCGGCCGGCATGTCATCCGGCCACTCGCCCCGTTCGATGGTGGGCCAAACGTGTCGAGCATTCCCCTCCGGGTGACGGGCGGCCTGGCGCAGGAGCCACAGGGCGTCTGGGCTGACGCCGCACGCCGGCGAGGAGAGCGCACCGAAAAGGAGCTCGTCGTCGAGTGGATTGGCGACCACTCCCAGCAGCCGCAGGACGTCCTCCACCTGCTGCTGGGACCAGTAGCCGCGCCCGCCGACGACGTAGGGCGCCAGGCCCGCCCGCTCCAGGGCATCCTCGAACGCGTCCACATGGGTGAAGGCGCGCAGCAGGACGACCATGTCGCCGCGCTCGACACCCCGGTCGTGGAGCTCCCGCAGACGCTGCGCGAGAAACCGGGCCTCCGCGACGCACGCCGCACCCTTTTCCCCGGGGGGAGGCTCCAGCTCAATCTCCTCGGCGCGCCAGCCCTCGCTCGCCCGGTCGCCGGCGGTGTCGGTGATCAGGAGCTCGGCCGGCGGTCCGCCACCGGGCGGCTCACCGGCGACGTCGACGCCGGCCTCGAGCGGCACGAACGATTCGCCGAACAGCGCCTCGCCGAGGAAGTCCACCGCGCCGAGCACGTCGGGACGCGAGCGGAAGTTGCCGCGGAGGGGAAGCTCATCGGTCGCGGCATCCGCGGCGGCCGCCGCCCGCTGCTCCCGGAACACCTCGAGATCGGCGTGGCGGAATCGGTAGATCGACTGGAACTCGTCGCCGACGACGAACAGTCGCGTCTCGGGGCCCTGCAGGGCGTCGATCAGCTCGAGCTGCACCCGGTTCGTGTCCTGGAACTCGTCGACCATCAGGTGGGTGAAGCGCTCCCGCCAGGCGTCGGCCACCGCCCCGGGTGCCCGCAGCAGGTCGAGCGCGCGCAGCTCGAGGTCGGCGAAGTCGGTACCGGAGCGCTCGGCCTTGAGGCGTGCGTATTCGCCGTCATAGGCTCGGAGCAGGGCACCGAACACGGCGAGACCATCGGTTGCCCGCTGCGCCTCGACCGGGGTGAGCTCCGGCTTGTCGTCCTTGTCCTTCACCGAGCGCAATGGCGGACCCGGATCCGGTAGCCGCGGCGGATCGACACCCTGGCTACGCAGCTTCTCGTGGACGTCGATCACCATCTCACCAAGGCGCGGCAACCAGAACGCCGCGACGAAGCGCGCCGCGGTGACGCCGCCCCGTGCGACGGTCTCCTCGACCGCCGTGGCGAACGCGCGCTCGCGAAGGCGCGAGGCCTCGGACTCGTCGAGCACGCGAAAGCGGGGATCCATGTGCGCCGCCACGGGATGAGCGGCGAGCAGGCGGCGGCAGAACCCGTGGATCGTCGTGATCCACGCTCGCTCTCCCTCACGGGCCGCGCGGGCGATGTCCCGGGCCAGCTCCAGGTCGCCTCGCTCCGCGGCTTCGTGCGCGCGCTCCATCAGGCGGCGGCGAACGCGCTGTCGCAGCTCGCCGGCGGCCCGCTCTGTGAACGTGAACGCCAGGATGCTCTCCGGGCCCACGTCGTCCTCAATGACACTGTCGCAGTAGCGCTCAACCAGGACGCCGGTCTTGCCGGACCCGGCCCCCGCCTCGGTGAAGACGTCCCGCTCACGGGTGGCGATCGCGGCGCGCTGCGCGGCCGTGGGCTCGAAGCCGGGTCTTGGCTCCGGCTCGGCCTCTGCGGGGACGAGCGCCAGCTGCTCGGGCGCGTCTGCCCTCACGACCCGTTGCCGCCGTTGCCGTCGGACGCCCCCGCATCGGCCGCGATCGAGCGCTCCAGACGACAGATCGGCTGGTAGCGGCACCACTTCGGGCACTCCCCGCGGTTCGGGTCGCGGCCGATCGAGCCGTGGCGCATCGCGGCGGCCCGCTCCCGCGCCGTCTCCACCCCAGCCTCCACGGTCGCGTCGACCTCATCGAAGTCCACGACGTCGGTCTTCGTGAGGTCGAGGCCCTCGGTGGCATCACCGGCCGCCACGAAGCCGCGCGGCCTGGGGTTCTTCGATCCCCCGAGCTGGTAGTAGAGCCCGCCCAGCGGCTCGATCTCCCACTGGTCGCGGATCGCCCGCGCGTACAGCTGAAGCTGGAGCTTGCCCTCCTCGGCGAGCTTCGCCCCGACCGTCACCCTCGACGAGGTCTTGTAGTCGTAGACGAGGGCGAGCCGCCCGTCGGCCGTCACGTCGACGCGGTCGATCATGCCGTGCACGAGCAGGTCGCCCAGTTGCAAGGCGGGTCTGTCGGCCTCGTCGCCGGTGCCGAACGAGGCCTCGATCAATGCCGGGCGCAGCTCGGTCTCGCTGCGGCTCTCCCGCTCGAGCAGGCGGTCGATCTGGGCCCGCATCCTCTCCAGCGCGACGCCGGAAAGCGGGCGCTCGGCGGTGAGCCCCTGCCGTTCGGCCGCCTCGGCAAGCAGCTCGTGGGCGCGGTCGCGCCAGCGCTCGAGGTCGCCGGGGCGAGGGATCCGGTCGTCCCCCGGCGGCTCTCGATAGAGGCGCTCGAGCACCTCGTGGACAATCGAGCCGGTGGTGAGCGCCTCCGGCTGGGGGTCGAGACGCTGCGGATCGAGCTCGTGATCGACGAACCAGCGGTAGGGGCATTCGATCCACTTCTCGAGCGTTCCGGCGCCGACGGGATTGCGCTCGGCGAGCACCGCGAGCACCGCGGGTGCGCGGATCGGCCCCGGGAGCTGCGGGTCTGCGCGCGGGCCGATCGCTGCAAGCGCGCGGGCGAGCGCCCGTTCGCTGGGGGCGTCGGGAGGCGCGAACACCACCCGGTCCAGCCCGTGGACTCGCTTCAGGCGGCCCTCGGCCTCATCGGGATCCGGGGCCAGGAGGTCGAGCACGTCGTCAACGAACGGGGAGCGCACGGCAGGGTGTCCCTCCTCGTCGGAGCTTCGCCACGAGAGCCAGAGGCGCTCGGTCGGTCGGGCAACGCATGCGTGGAACAGGTAACGCTCCTCGAGCGCCGGATCCCGCCGGGTCAGCGCCGGAATCCCTAGCCGCCGCCGCCGCTCGTCGCCGAGCAGGGGATCGACGACCTCTGGGCCGGGGAACTCGCCGTCCTGGAGCGAGGCTAGGAACAGGTGGCGGGCGCGCGCCGCCCGGACTCGGTATGGGCTGAGGACGCGCACCCTCCCCTCCGTTGGTCCGTGCCAAAGCGGTACCCGAACGTCGTCGAGCGCCTCCAGTGCCTGCGCAGGGGAGGGGGGCGCGCATCCCGGAAGGTCCTCGAGACCGGCCAGCTCCTCCAGGGTGGAGGCTGCGGCCTCCGCGGCGCGCGCCTCGAGCGGTTCGAAGGGGACCTCGGCGTCCCGCGGCCTCCCGGGCAGGTCCACGGGCTCTTCCCGCGCGTGCGGATCCTCGGCCAGCCGGCGCGCGGCGGCGGCGAGCTCGCGCAGCCACGCCGCCGGCTCGCGGGCCTCGCGGATCCGGGCGATGTCTGGCTGCGGGCCCTTCCAGCCCTCCATGGCGTCATCGGCGGTTCGGATGCTCTCCCGGCGCGCCCGCCGTTCCACCCCGTCAGCCATCGACTGAGATCTTGTCCCCGGCCTCGCACGCAGGAAGGCCAGGAGGTCTTCGATTCCCGCCTCCGGCGAGGCGCAGCGGCCGAGCGCGACGATGCCTCTCCCCACCGCGGTGCGGGGTAGCGGCACCGACGCCTCGACCGCCACCGGAATCCCGAGCCCGCCGAGCACCTGGTGGTACAGGGCGCCGTGTGCCTCGGGCCGGCGGAGGACGATCACGAGATCGTCCGGCCGCACGCCCTCCGAAAGCAGGTGCGCGATCTCTCCACCGACGGCCTCGGCCTCGCCACGCTCTCCTCCACACTCCATGAGCGCGAGCCCGCCATCCGGCTCGACACGCGAATCGGCGACCTCGAACAGGCGCCGGTCGAGCGCGCGAAGCGTGGCGCTCGCCGTGTAGCTCGGGTCGAATGGAAGCTCCTCCACGTGGTCCGCGGCCAGTTCATCGCGGAGTCGCACCAGGAGCTCCGCCCGCGCGGCGAGCGCGTCGTTGTCCTCGTAGTTGACGGCGACCGTCACCTCGCCCGCCGCGCCGAGGGCGCTCACCAGGTCGAGCTGCTCCTCCGTCAGGTCGTCGAACCCGTATACGAACACGGGTCGCGATGCCCAGGCCTCGGGACGCTCACGCAGGCTCCTCGCCACCTCGGCCGACGCGGAGTGGGCGTCGTCTCGCCCGGCACCCTCACGGCGCTCGACGTAGGCGGCGTACAGCCTCGCGAGCTCAGACTCGTATGCGCCGTCGTCGAGCTCACTGGCGGCGCGCCCGAGCTCCTCGGGCCCGATGAGGGTCGCCTGGAGCTCACCGATCAGCCTCTCCACGGCTGGGGCGAATCCCGGCTGGCGCTGGGATGAGGCAAGCACCCGCAGCTCGGCCTCCCTCGCGACCGAGCGAACGACGGCGAGTCGCTGTGCGCCGGACAGAAGCGGACGGAGACCGGCTCCGGTCGCAGCGCCGATCTCGTCGGTCAGGCGGCGGAAGGTGTGGATCGACGCCCCGAGGAGCGCACCACCGGACCCACAAAGCTCAACCTCGAACCGGGCAGCGTCATCCGCGGTGGGCACGACGAGTACGGGCTCGCGCTCCAGCGCTTCCTCCAGCCGTGCCTGGATCGTCCCAGCCCGGCCTGAGTTCGGGGGCCCGAAGATCACTGAAATCGACATCCCGTCCAGCATAGGTCGGGCTACGGCGCCCTAGGTATTTCTTCCGTCGGGGGCCGGCTCTATCTTCGCGGAGCGATGCCGCTGTGCTTCATAGATCCCGCCGACGCCATCCGCGCGATCGCCGATTCGGTCGGCAGGGAGGCCCGTCGCCAGCTCCTCGGCGAGGCGGTGCGGGCTTGGGTCGACGAGATCCCCGACGACGAGCTCGAGGCCCACTACGCACGCGCGATCGCGGAGCTCGACGAGCACGACATCTCGATGCTCGCCGCCTGGCATGCCTCGATGGACGTCGGGCATCCGGTGCCCAACCGCGACTTCCTCATGGGCGCCTTCCACGGGCTGGGCCAGCATCGGCGCGAGGCGCTGAAGCTCGCTGCCGGATTCCGCGGCGAGGAGGCCGTGGATCGCGGCGTGACCGAGGAGCGCGCCATGGAGACGGTCCTCGAGTGGCTGTCCCCGCCCCGCTTGATGGAGCTCGCGGCCGAAGCGGTCGAGCTCTACATCTGGGACCGCGCGGGCTC
>DATFON010000040.1:0-6702 GCA_035265465.1 Solirubrobacterales bacterium
GCACCTGAAGTCCTCGGGACAGGCGGTGGGCGCCAGTCTCCTGACCGATGTCACCAACTTCACGCCCCCGACGATCGCCGCCCAGGCGGCGCGCCTGCAGTCGCGCCAGCGCTTCTTCAACACGGTGGTCACCAACGTCCCCGGACCGCAATTCCCGCTGTACCTCCTGGGGCGCGAGCTCCTGGACATCTTCCCGATGGTGCCCTTGGCCGCCAACCAGGCCGTCTGCTTCGGGATCATGAGCTACAACGGCGGCGTCAACTTCGGCCTCGTCGCCGACTACGACGCGACCCCCGATCTCGATGCGCTGGCCGATGACCTCAAGGCGTCGGTGGCCGAGCTCGTCGAGGTCGCGGGGTCAGCCGAAGGCGCCGCCGTGCGTGACGCGAGCGTCCCGGAGCGCCGGCAGCAGACACAGGCTGAGCAGCAGGTCTAGGTCCTCCTCGCGCGCCTGGTCGTATCCCGAATCCGATTGCGGGTCCGGGTGCCCCGGATGCACCATCCACTCGGTGATCCCGCTCGGCAGCTCCCCCTCCCCGTCCACGACCGGCCGAAGCTCCACCGGCAGCGCTCCATCCGGCTCCTCCGAGTAGCGGCCGATCAGCCGATCCGGGGTCGCCACGCCCTCGCGTCGCAGGATCCGCCGGTGCCCGGAATCCACGGATCGCACCGGCAACCCCCGCTGCCGCGCCTCCCGCGCCATCCCCGAGGCCAGCCCGGCATGGGCGTGGCAATGCCGGTGCCCGTCCAGGTAGGCGGGTGGGCGACCCACAACGGAATCGAACGCCTCCAGCTGCTCGCGAAGGGCCCGAAGCGCCGCATCGCGCTCGCCGGCGCCGGCCCTCTCTCCCGCCGTGAGCTCCCGCGACAGCTCGAGATGAAGTCCGGTCTCGACGCCGGTCGCAAGGAGCGGCTCCGGATCGAGGGGCGCGCGCGACACCATGACGCTCACCGAGTCGACCGCGCCCGCGGCCGCCGCTTCGACGATCCCCTCGTCGTAGCGCGGGCTGTAGCCGTAGTCGTCGGCAGTGATGATGAGCATTCGGCGGTCGGGCATCGTGAAATCGCATCCGCCACGATAGGCGTGGTGAGCGGTCCACCCACCAGCTTCCGCATCAGACCGGCGAGAACCGCCGACGCCGGCGACATGGCCCGGATCTACAACCAGGGCATCGCCGAGCGCGTCGCCACGTTCGAGACCAACACCAAGTCCCCTGCCGAGCTCGCGGAGCTGATCGAGGCCGGCGCCCTCGTTCTCGTCGCGGAGCGGGAGGGAACCGTCATGGCCTTCATCAAGATCGGCCCCTACGACGACGCGAGTCACTACTACTCCGGGATCGGCGAGGCGACCATGTACGTGGACCGCCCCGCGCGCCGCTCGGGCGCCGGGCGCGCGCTGATGGAGGCCGTCGCCGACGCCGCCGAGCACCACGGCTACTACAAGCTCGTCGGGAAGGTCTTCACCTCCAACGCCCCCAGCATCGCGATGGTCAAGGCCTGCGGCTGGCGCGAGGTCGGGGTCCACCGGCACCACGGCCGCCTTGACGGCGAATGGAAGGACGTGCTGGTGGTCGAGCGCCTGCTGGGCGACGCAACGCGCTGAGCCATCTCCCGTCCGACCGTGCCGGGATCCTGCCGGCGTGGCAGAGGGCCCAGGCATGCAAGCGCGCTACGAGCAGCTGTTCGATCGCCTGGGGATGACCGGCTACCGCTACGGGGTTCTGCTGGGACTGATCCTGGGGTCGCTCGTCTTCCAGCTCGCGGCCCCCGAAGCAGACTGGGCACGGCTCGTGACGATCGTGCTTCAGGGCCTGACGCTGCTTATGGCGCTGATTGCCTCGCGAGTGCACCGGTGGGTCCTGCGGGTTGCCACGATCGCGGTCTGCATCGCCGTGCTCTCCGCGGCGGGCGTCCTGATCGGTGTGGGCAATCTGGGGCCGACGTCGGCCCGGGGGATCACCGCGCTGCTGGTTGCGCTGGCTCCCGCTTCGATCATCCGCGGCGTGATCGTCGACGTCAGGGACCACGGTGTGACGCTGCACTCGATGTTCGGAGTGCTCTGCATCTATCTGCTGATCGGCTCGCTGTTCGCCTTCCTCTACGGGATCGTCGACAGCGTGGGGTCGGCGGCCTTCTTCGCCCAGCACGAAGCAGCGACGACCAGGGACTTCCTGTACTTCAGCTTCGTGACGATTACGACCGTGGGCTACGGCGATCTGACCGCAGCCTCCAACCTGGGGCGCTCGCTCGCCATCGCGGAGGCGCTGACGGGCCAGATCTACATGGTGACCGTCGTCGCGGCCATCGTCGGCGGGCTCGGCACCCGGCGCCGCGCCTAACCGCCGGCGCATCCGGCAATACTGAATACGTGAGCAACGAGCATCGGACGCTGCGGGTCGCCCTCGCCCAGGTCAACACGACCGTCGGCGACGTCGAGGGAAACGCCGGTCTGGTCGGCGAATGGATCGGCCGCGCCCGCGATGTCGGTGCTCAGCTCGTCGTCTTTCCCGAGCAGACGATCACCGGGTACCCGGCTGAGGATCTCTGGCTGAAGCCGCACTTCCTGAACGCCGCCCAGCGCGCGGTGGAGGAGCTCGCGCGAGGCGTGGAGGGAATCGTCGCCCTCGTTGGCTTCCCCGAGCGCGAGGGCGCCACCTACAACTCGGCGGCCGTGATCGCGGACGGCGCGGTGCGCGGCGCCTACCGAAAGGTGCTCCTGCCCAATTACAGCGTGTTCGACGAGCGGCGCTACTTCGAGCCGGGCCATAGCCCGGCCTTGATGGAGGTCGATGGCATCCAGGTCGGCCTCACGATTTGCGAGGACATCTGGTACCCGGGGCCGCCGGCGTCGGTGGAGGCCCTCGCGGGGGCGGGCCTCATCGTCAATCCCTCGGCATCGCCGTATCACCGAGGCAAGGGGATCGTCCGCGAGCAGATGGTCCGCGAACGAGCCATGGAGACCGGCGCCGCCTTCGCCTTGTGCAACCTGGTGGGAGGACAGGACGAGCTGGTCTTCGACGGCCACAGCGTCGTCGTGTCCCACAGCGGCGAGACGCTCGCCCGCGCGCCCCAGTTCGAGGAGGCGCTTGTGCTGTGCGAGGTCGAGGTTCCGCCGAGTCCGGCGGCGCAGCCCGGATCGGTCAGCGTGCCCGTCGTCGCCAGCCTCGACGTGCCGGCGCCACGGGAGCCGGTCGAGCCGCAGCTCGCCGAGCCCCTCGAGTCCGAGGCCGAGGTCTACGCGGCGCTGACCCTCGGCCTGCGCGACTACGTGCGAAAGAACCGCTTCGAGCGCGTCCTCGTGGCCGTCTCGGGAGGCATCGACTCGGCTCTCGTGCTGCTGATCGCGGCCGACGCCCTGGGCGCCGAGCACGTGACCGGCGTTGTGATGCCGTCCCCACATTCGAGCACCGAGACCCAGGAGGATGCGCGGGCCATCATCCGAAACGTGGGCGCCGAGCTGGTCGAGATCCCGATCGAGAACGCGATGCGAGCCTACGAACAGATCCTCGGCTCGGGGGCCGACTCCGCGGAGGATGGTGGGCACGAGGCTCATCCCGGCGCGGAGTCGGCGCGTGAGCTCGAGACGGGAGGCCCCGGGACGGAGCTCGCCGCCGAGAACATCCAGGCGCGAATCCGCGGCAACCTCATGATGGCGCTCTCGAACCAGTCCGGTTGGCTGGTCCTGACGACCGGCAACAAGAGCGAGATGTCCGTCGGCTACGCGACGCTCTACGGGGACATGGCGGGTGGCTTCGCCGTGATCAAGGACGTCCCGAAGACGCTGGTCTACCGGCTGGTCCGCTACCGAAACTCCGTTGCGAATGGCGAGCTCGTGCCCGAGTCGGTCCTGGAGCGGCCCCCCTCGGCGGAGCTGCGGCCGGACCAGCGCGACGATGATTTGCTGCCGCCGTACGAGGTGCTGGACCGCATCCTGATGGCCTACGTGGAGGAGGACAAGGGCCGCGACGAGATCGTGGGTGACGGCCTCCAGCCCGAGCTCGTGGACGATGTGATCGCAATGGTCGATCGCTCCGAGTACAAGCGCCGCCAGGCGCCTCCCGGAATCCGCATCACGCCGAAGGCGTTCGGCCGCGACCGCAGGCTGCCGATCACCAATCGCTTCCGAGGCTAGCGCCAGCTCTAGCCGATCGGGCGCACGGCGACGGTCATCCGCACCAGGGCGCAGAGCCGATCGTCGTCGTCGGTGATCTCCACGTCCCACACCCATGTGGTGCGGCCCCGGTGGCGAGGGCGGGCGGTGGCGTTGACGTGGCCGTCGGTGATCGGGCGGATGAATGTGGCGCTGTTCGACTGCCCCATCGCGGCCATGCCGTCGTCCTTCACGGACAGCCAGGTCGCCGCCGAGCACATGCTCTCGGCCATCGCGGCGAAGGCCCCACCGTGAACCAGCCCTACAGGCTGGCGGATGTCGTCGATCACCTCGAGCCGGGCACGGACCTCGTCCGGGCTGGTTTCCCCGTACTCCAGCCCGATCAGCTCCCCGAGGCCATCGCGGCCCGGCGGCGTGCGAGGTTCCATGCGCTGCACCCTAACCGGGGCCCGACCTCGCGAGCGCGGCGATGAGCGGCGTTCGGATCAACAGCAGGTCGAGCAGGAGCCCGACCGCAACGGCCAGTCCGAACTCCCGTGCCGCGTACAGACTCGCTCCGGCCAGAACCCCCGTCGCCGCGGCAGCGATCAGGCTCGCCAGGATGACGGCCGGCAGCAGGAACGACGCCGGCCAGGCCGCTGCCGATCCCGGCTCAGGACCGCCCGCGTTCGCCTCGCGAGACGCCTGCAGGGCGCTCGCCGACCGCGCAGCGGAAACGGACACGAGTGCGGCGAGGAGCGACGCGGTGGCCCCCGTCTCCAGGGCTCCCTCCCCCGTCTGGCCGATCGCGCCGGCCAGATGCCCGTCCTGAAAGACCAGGACGCAGAGCCCGCACGCGGCCGCGGCCGGCAGGAGGCTCGCGAGCGCGATCGGCAGCGCTCGCCGCCAGCTGAACGCGATCCCCAGGACGACCAGCAGTGCAACGGCCGAGACGCCGGCCGCCAGGCCGAGGTCCCCGAACAGCGAGTCCCCTCCCCCACCGCCCTTGTTGACTCCGGCCAAGCCCGCGGCCATTCTCGCCGGCGAGTCCTGCGGCAGGTCCAAGGTCGAGAACGGGACGCTCTGAGCGTGAAGCAGTGGAACGGCTGCCGCGAGCATCAGAACGACCGCGACCGCCACAGACAGCGCCGTTCGGCGACGCGAGCTTGCGAGGAACGCGGCGAGCGTGGCCGGTGCACGCGCAAGCCAGGCCGTCACCGGCGCCTCGCCCGTTGCGCGACGATCATCCTCAGCGAGCGAGACGATCGCTGGCGCGCAGACGAGAGCCGACAGGAGCGCGAGCGCCGCCGCGAGCGCGCATCCGAGGATCATCGAGGGAGCCTGATCCAGGCTGGTCGCCACGAGGCCCACCGTCACGAGCGACGCGGCCACCCCGGCTGGAATCGCGAGGTCCGCGAGCGCGCCCACCGCACGGCGAGTCGCCTCCGGATGCGGGACGCGCGTCAACTCGGCGCGAAATCGCGAGTAGAGCGCCAATGGAGCCTCAACCCCGAGGACCAGGCCCACAACAGCCGCGGGAGCGATGCCCAGCAGCGAGATGTCGGCGACGAGGCCGAGAGCCACCAGGCCGGCGAGCGCTCCGGCGATCGCCGTCGTCGCGCAGATCACTGGACCGGCCGCAAGGCGCGGGCCCAGCGCCACCGCCAAGACCAGGGCCACGAACGGCATCGCGAGCAGCTCGAGCTTCCAGAGATCGGTGGCCAACTCGTGGCGCCCGTCCAGGGCCGCTCCAACTTCGCCGCCATAGGAAACGCGAAGCGGGCCAGGGTCGATTCCCGCCTCGATGCGCTCGACGGCATCCTGGCGCTCCGATGCGTTGAGCACGTTGAGCGAGACCAGCAGTGAGGTCGAGCGGCCGTCGGCCGAAACCGGGCCCTGGCGCACCTGTGCGACGGCGGAATCGGCCTCCACCTGCGACGAGATCACGCGAAGCGCCACCCGGTAGACCGCGGAGTTCACCGGCTCTTTCCCGGTGGTGGCCACGATCAGGTCGGGCTCGGCGTCCTCGGAGCCAGTCGGGGTCAGTGACCCGATCGGAAGGCCATTCGCGCCGGCGATCGCGATGGCCAGGACGGCGGCGAGGAAGAGCAGGTTCGCGACCAGCAGGGCCCAGGGACGCCTGACGGCGAGATCGACCAGCCGAGCGACCACGGCGCGAACGTTACTTCCACGCCGCGTTGCATCCGCCGCCTCACGTGCGCCGCCGACGCAGTGGACTCCCTAGGCTTTCCAGACAATGAACGACACATGCATGCGCCGGCGCCTTACGGCACCGGCCTAGCACACATGCCTCTCTCGGCGGACCAGACGGCCATGCTCCAGCTGCTGCTCGAGCGCGGCCAAAGCTACGAGGATCTCGCCTCGATCCTGGGGGTCGAGCCGGACGAGGTCCGCGCCCGGGCCCGCGCCGCGCTGAAGGAGCTGGCGGGGGCCGACCCCGACCGCAACGTCGCGCTCACCGACTATCTGCTGGGCCAGGCCGATCCCATCGACCGCGCCGACGCGGTCCGCCACCTGAAGGACGATCCCCGGGACCTCGAGCTCGTCACCGAGCTGGCGCAGAAGCTTCGCCTGGTCGCCCCGGAGGCGGA
>DATFON010000041.1:0-5058 GCA_035265465.1 Solirubrobacterales bacterium
TTCTCGGATCCGCTGGCGGACGGGCCGACGATCCACGCCGCCGATACCGCCGCGCTGGCGGCCGGGGCGACGCTCGAATCCGTGCTCGAGACCTGCGCCGGGGTCGGCGAGCGGCTCCCGGTGGCGCTGATGGTCTACGCCAACATGATCCTCGCCACCGGACCGGTCGAGTTCGCCGAGCGGGCGGCCGAGGCGCAGGCTGCGGGCGTGATCGTGCCCGACCTGCCGCTGGAGGAACACGGCCCGATCCGGGAGGCGCTCGGGGCGCGTGCACTTGCGCTGATCCCACTGATCGCGCCAACGACGCCGCCGGACCGCCGGGCCAGGATCTGTGCAGGGGCCGAGGGCTTCGTGTATCTCGTGTCGACCGTCGGTGTAACGGGCGAGCGCGAGCAGCTCCCGCCCGAGCTCACCGACCTGATCGGAGCGGCGAAAGAGGAGGCGAGCGTGCCGGTCGCCGTCGGGTTTGGCATCTCGACGCCCGAGCATGCCGCCGCGGTGGGCAACGTCGCCGACGGCGTGATCATCGGCACGAGGCTGGTGCGCGCCGTGGCCGACGCCGGCGACACCGACGCGGCCGTTGCCGCGGTCACCGACTTCCTCCGCGCAACCCGCGGCGCCCTCGCCGGATAGGCTTCCGCCCCGTGCAGGTAGTCCTCTTCACCGTCCTCGGCGGCTGCGTGATGGTGATCGCATACACGTTCGGGATCCCGGGTCCCGTCTGTGGCGTGCTCTTCCTTGGCGGCGTCTTCACCGGCGCGCTGCTGCGCGTCGCGCGCCCGATCATCGACTGGCTCACCCGCCCGTAGCCACGTACGGCGCCGGGGCCCGCCGGTAGATTGACCGCGTGCGGATAGGCGTTCTCACCGGAGGCGGCGACTGCCCGGGGCTGAACGCCGTGATCCGAGCGATCGTGCGGAAGGGAGTGGAGGAGTATCGCCACGAGTTCGTCGGCTACCGGGACGGCTGGCGGGGACCTCTCGAGCGGGACAGCCGGCAGCTCGGCGTCCCCGAGGTCCGCGGCATCCTGCCTCGCGGCGGGACGATCCTCGGCTCCTCGCGGACCAATCCGTTCAAAGAGGATGGCGGTGCGGAGCGGATCTCCGAGAACCTGAAGGACGACGGAGTCGACGGCCTGATCGCGATCGGCGGCGAGGACACTCTGGGGGCCGCCTCGCAGCTCTTCGAGCGCGGCGTCAACGTGGTGGGCGTTCCCAAGACGATCGACAACGACCTCTCGGCCACCGACTACACCTTCGGCTTCGACACCGCGGTCAACATCGCGATGTCGGCGATCGACCGCCTCCACACGACCGCGGAGAGCCACCGCCGGACGCTGATCTGCGAGGTGATGGGGCGGAATGCTGGCTGGATCGCCTTTCACGCGGGGCTCGCAGGCGGGGCCAACGTGATCCTGATCCCGGAGATCGAATTCGACCTCGATCGGGTCACCGACTACATCGTCCGCCGCTTCGAGAGCCAGTACTCGCCGATCGTCGTGGTCGCGGAGGGAGCGCAGCCGAAGGGCGGCATGCCGTCCGCCGAGGGCGCGCCGACCGATGCCTTCGGCCACGTCCGGCTGGGCGGGATCGCCAGCTGGCTGGAAGGGGAGATAGAGCAGCGGACCGGCCACGAGGCTCGCGCCACCGTCCTCGGGCACATTCAGCGGGGCGGTACGCCGACGGCGTTCGATCGCGTGCTCGCGACGCGGTTCGGCCTGCACGCGATCGACGCGGCGCAGGAGGGGCAATGGGGCAAGATGGCCGCGCTGCGCAGCACCGACATCCAGCTCGTCGATCTCACCGAGGCCACCGCGGAGCTGAAGACGGTCCCCGAATCGCTCTACCGCGAGGCCGAGGTCTTCTTCGGCTAGTGACGTGATGCGTCCGGCGCTCGCGGCGCTGCCGTTGGTCATGCTTGCCGCTGCGGGCTGCAGCATCGCCGGGAGCCCCAAGGTCGAGGCGCCGGTCTCGGTCTACGTCAGCCTGCCCCTGACCGGGCCGCGCGGAGTCGACGGCCGCGAAGCCGCCGACGGCGCCCGGCTCGCGCTCGAGGAGGCGCAGGGCAAGGCGGGCTCGATCCAGATCCGCGCGCACTTCCTCGACGACGCCAAGGGAAAGGCGTGGGACCCGGTCGCGGTGGGGCAGAACGCCCGCACAGCAGTTCAGGACCACACCACCGCCGCCTACATCGGCGAACTCGATTCCGAGCCAACCCGCAGCTCGGCGCCGATCACCAACCAGGCGGGGATCGTCCAGGTCTCCCCTGGTGCGGGCGCGGTCGACCTGACCGCCCCGGCGGCCGGCTACCCCGATTCGCCCGACCGCTACCGGCCGTCGGGCTCGGTCAACTTCGCCCGGACGGTCCCCGCGGACGACGTCGTGGTCGAGGCCGCGGCGGCCTGGGCCTCGGAGCTCGGCGTGACCTCCGCAGCCGTCACCTCGGACGGATCGCCCTTCCAGGACCTGGCCGCGAGCGAGTTTGAGTCCGCCGCGACCGAGCACGGGATTCGGGTGAGCCCCGGCAAGCCGCCGGGCAAGGTGGCCGTCGCCCCGACTGGCGCGACGCGCGCGGTCTACGAGCCCGGGTCGGCGCGGCTGGCGATCTACGGCGACACGCCGCAGACGCTCGAGCTGAGTGCGGAGCTCGATCCGAAGCTCCTCCCCGACAAGCAGTTCGATACCCGGTTCGCCCGGCGCTTTCACCGCAATCCGGGGCCCTATGCCGCCTACGGCTACGAGGCCATGGCGCTGATCCTGCAGGGAATCGGCGATGCGGGAACAGATGCGTCCTCCTTCCGCGACCACGTGCGCGAGGAGGTGATCGGAGCCCATCGCGACGGCACCGTGCTCGGCAGCTACTCGATCACCTCGGAGGGGGACACGACCGAGTGCATGATCCAGCGCTACCGGATCGACGGTTCGCGGACGGTGCCGCTCGGCGCCCCCTGCCCGCTAGGCTGACGCGAGTACCGCATCCGTGTGAGTTCGGCGGTGTTTGTGGGAACAGAAAGGGAGACCAACGGAATCACATGGAAGGATCCACATGCGCAAGCGCAGTCTTTTGATCGGAATCGTGGGGGGCTTGCTCGGCGTGCTGAGCCTGTCGAGTGTCGCCTCCGCCGTTCCGACTTCGCAGACGCTGCAGGCGACTCTGGCCCCCGCGAAGCAGAGCAAGAAGACGTTCGGTGGCGCCTCGCTTCACGCCATCATCGGCACCACCTTCGACAACTTCGTGACGTCACAGTCGCCGAGGCAGACGACGTTCACGATCGACCCGAACATCAAGTTCACGAATGGGAACGTGCCCGCGTGCCAGCTCAGCCAGATCCAGGGGAAGTTCACCGCCCAGGCCCAGGCCGCCTGTCCCCGCAGCATCGTGGGGAGCGGGTCCGTGCAGGTCAACGGCGGGGCCATCGGAGGGACCGTGACGATCTTCGGGGGCGGTCCCCGGACGATGTACGTCCAGGCTGACATCGGCCCGGGTGCCACCACCCTGACGATCGTCGGCACGCTCGCCGGCAGGACGTTGACGTTCAGCAACATCCCGAACACGCCGGGGCTCGTCTTGAGCAACTTCGACGTCAACTTCAACAAGCGCAAAACGGGCAAGAAGAAGGGCGTGGCGACGTTCTACGTGTCGGCGCGCTGCAAGAAGAAGAAGTGGACGAACAGGGAGTCCACGACCTTCTACAGCGGCGAAACGCTGACCGCGAGCTCGACGCAGAAGTGCAAGCAGAAGAAGAAGTAGCTCTAGCGCGCTGAGGGTGGCTTCTCGGTGATCACCGGCTCGCCGGTGATCACCGAGTGCACCCAGTCGCGCATCTCCGGGATCAGGGCGAAGTCGATCGAGTGCTGGACGCGGGCTTCCCGATAGGTCACGTAGAGGCCACCCTCCTCGAGCAGGTCACGCGCCTTGCGGCCAAAGCCGACCGGGATCACCGGGTCATAGGAGCCGTGTGTGACGTAGGCGGGCATGCCCCGCTTTGCGTCGGGATCCATCCTCCAGCCGCGGACCATCGGATAGAAGCCGCTCATCACCAGCATGCCGGCTGCCCGCGGCCGGCCCATCGCGAGCGCCACGGCGCAGGCGACGGCGGCGCCTTGGCTGAAGCCTCCGATCACGGTCCTCTCCCAGGGGATCCCGCGATGGCGGAGCTCGTCGTCCAGGAACCGGCAGAGCATCGTCAGGCTGTCCACGAAGGTCCCCTCGTCCGGGTGACCCACCTCCCTGATCACATACCAATGGCGCCCGCCCGGCGGCACGTTCGTCAGCGGGGCGCCGGGCGTCATGCCGAACAGCCTGCCCTCCGGATCGAGTTCCTCCAGCATCGGGTAGAGGTCGCGTTCGTCGACCGCGCGGCCGTGGAGCAGGATCAGCGCGCCTTCGGGATCGCCCGCTGGCTCACGGTCGAGGTGGACCAGCTCCACTACCTGGCCCGGGCGATCGCCGGGCGGCTCAGGCGGGGACACGCGGATTGTTGATCGGCCGCAGGATCGGCTCGACCTGCTCCCTGAGGTGCTCGTAGTCGGGTGGCAGGGAGAGCTTCTCGCCGAGTGACTCGAGCGGCTCGTCGACCGTGAAGCCCGGCCCGAGTGTCGCGATCTCGAAGAGCACTCCGCTCGGCTCGCGGAAGTAGATCGAGCGGAAGTAGAAGCGGTCGATCACCGGGGTGGCCCGCGCCCCCGCCTCGATCACCCGCTCACGCCACGCCTCGTGTTCGTCCACCTGCGAGGCCCAGGCGATGTGATGGACGCTGCCCGCTCCCTGCAGGCGGCGCTCGCTCGGCGGCTCCGAATACCCCCAGAGGCCGCCGCGGCTGTCACCGCGGCACTCCCAACCCGCCTGCCCAGACTCGCCGGGGAGCGGCTCGAACCCGAGCGCCTCCTCGAGCAGGGGCCGACTCGCCTCCGGGTTGCTTGCATGGGCGATCGCGCCGTCGAAGCCCTGCAGGGCCAGCTCGGAGGGGATCTCGGGGTGCTCCGCGATCAACGGCTCGTCAGTGGTGTCGACGACCTTGAGAGCGTGGCCGAGGCCCTCTGGGTCGGCGAAGCGAAG
>DATFON010000042.1:0-7843 GCA_035265465.1 Solirubrobacterales bacterium
GGAGGTGTGGCGGCCGAGCAGATGAACACCCCGGGGATGCCGGTGCTGTAGGGGTCGAGCGCCAACCGGGGTCGGATCACGACCTGAACGGGGGTGTTCGCTCCGTTGATGATGTCCCCGCCCATGTAGTTGGTGTTGGCGACGGCGATCTCGGGCGTCGACCGCGACGTGGAGGCCACGATCCGCTCGCGCACTCCCGGCGCGAAGCGCTCGATCTGATCGAGTATCGACTGCTCGGCGTCCCCGTCGTAGCCGTTCGGGACGTGCGCGTACGCCCAGAAAGGGTGGACGTTCCCGGCAGAGCGGTCAGGATCCGCGAGGTACTGCTGCGAGACGAGCACGAAGGGGCGCTCGGGCATCCGGCCCTTGTTGACCTCTCGCTCTGCCGCGCCCAGCTCCTCGAACGAGCCCGCGACGTGGACGGTCCCCGCCCTGCGACATGCCTCGTTGGTCCACGGGACGCCCTCCTCGACGGCGAGGTCGAGCTTGAACGCGCCCGGTCCGTAGCGATAGCGCCGGTAGGCGCGCTCGACCCGCCGGGGAAGCCGATCCCCGGCGACGTCCACGACGGCGGCGGGCGACAGGTCGAGCACAACGGCGTCGGCCCGTGGAAGCTCGGACAGCGACTTCACTCGCGCCCCCGTCTCGATCCGGCCGCCGCACTCCAGGACCACCGCCGCCAGGGCGTCGGTGATCGACCGCGACCCGCCCCGCGCCACCGCCCATCCGAATGCGTGGCCCGCGCAGACGAGCGCCATCCCGACCGCCGAGCTCATCGGCTGGCCGAACGGGCTGAAGGAGTGCGCCGCGACCCCCGCGAACAGGGCCCGCGCCTGCGGTCCCTTCCAGGCCCGCGCCAGCACCGCGATCGGCATCGCGGCGCCAAGGCCGAACCGCACGAGGCGAATCGGATGCCTGGGGACGTGCAGGATCGGTCGGAGCAGATCCTCGTTCAGGCTCTCGAACGATCGTGAGGGGGCGCCGAACAGCCGCCGCCACGCGTTGCCGTCCGCCCCCAACCCGGTTGCCGTCTGTTCGAGGGAACGCATCATGACCCCCGCGGTCCCGTCGTCGAGCGGGTGCGCAAGGTCCACCTCCGGCCAGCGCCACTCCAGCCCGTGGCGTTCGAGGCCCAGCGACCTGAGGAACGGGGAGCCGACCGCCATCGGGTGCACCGCCGAGCACTCGTCGTGCAGGAGGCCGGGCAGGGTCAGCTCGCTGGTGCGGGTGCCGCCGCCGATGGTCTCCTCGGCCTCCAGCACCGTGACCTCGACGCCCTGCGTTGCGAGCGCGGCGGCGCAGGCCAGCCCGTTCGGGCCGGAGCCGACCACGATCGCGTTGCTCATCGGGTCGCCGGGACGACAGGTTGCGGCCTGGCCTCATGCACGATCTCGACCGGGAAGTCCCAAGACTCCTCCAGCCACGGGCCGCGCCTCACCATCTCGGCGACGTCGACCCAGCCCTCCTCGATCAGTCCCGTCGCGGCGTCGTAGATGCGATAGCGCTGACGCTGCACATGCGCAGGCTGGGACTCGAGGTATACGACTCGCAGGTCGCCCTCGGCGAAGCCGCACCGCTCCTGCACGGCCTCCAACAGCTGCTGGTCGTGGAAGTGGCCATCGCCGAAGTTCCAGCCGTTGACGACGCCCGACACGAGCTCACCGTCGCGGAGCTCGTAGTCCTCGACGTCGCCGGTCGCCCGGTGAGCCAGCGCGAGCAGCGCGCGCCCGTGGCTGTGAAGCGCCCGAAAGGCCAGGGACTTGTACATGAGGTATTCCGCCGTCTCGCGGTCGTACATCGCGGCGAGCTGCTCAATGACGACCGGCGCGACCCGGCAGATGTCGCGGTTCAGCTTGTCCTCGGCCTTCGTGTCCTTGCGGAACAGCCATAGGCTCGACGCCCAGTTTCCGGCGTAGTAGCGCATGCCGGGAAGGAAGGAGATCTTGTCCGGCCGCAGGTTCCCGGCGATCGGAATGACGACCCCGATCAAGACCAGCACGGCGATCAGGAGTGGGTCGTCGAGGTTCGAGAACGGGACGTCGCCGTAGTGGCCGAACAGGAAGCCGAGCCCGAAGATCATGAAGAGGTTCCATTCGAGCGGGACGCCGAGGGCGAACGTCGAGGTGATGTGGATGTGGAACAGGAGCATCACGATCAGGGCGATCGTCCCGACGATCCCCCCGCGGGAGACGATGAGCACGAGCGGCGCCACGAACTCGATGACGGTTCCCAGGTGCGCCGCTCGGGCCGCGTTCTTTCCGGGACGCAGGTCCTCCGGATAGCCCTTGTACATGTTCGCCTTCGCGGTTTTGGAGCGATTCCACGGTGTGTTGCTCGCCATCACCGACGTCACGTACGGGAAGTGCCGGTTGAGCTTCGAGGAGGCCGCGCCCCACCAGATGAAGAGGAAGACGAACTGCCAACCGATGATGACGTTGGACAGCGGAAACAGCGCGACCACCAGCATGAAGCCGTACACCTCGGGCCGAGCGGAGAGGAACGAGATCTTGTCCCGCAGCCCGAGCAGCACCAGCAGCCCGAGCAGCACGCCGATCGCGACCGGGTCGAGCCTGCCCGCGGCCGCGCCGGCGACCGCCTCGCCGTCCGAGACGAGCAGGTAGATCAGCATCCCGAGCACCCCGGCGTAGAGCGCGACGTCCACGAGCGTTCGCCGTGTGCCTCCGGTGAACGGCACCTTGTCCGGCCACGGCGCGAGACGGACCGTCCCGGGCCGCAGGCGGTAGAGCACGCCGCCGATCGGGGGGTTGTACCTCGCCGTGAGCGCCATCGATCCCGAACCGAGCCCCAGGATCTCCCAGAGCATGGTCCACACGACCGCCTTCTCGAAGACGATCGGCTGCGTCCACCAGTCGGTGACATCCCCCAGGCCGCCGATGCCCGGTGTGGTCGCCGAGATCACCAAAGCCCCTCCCAGGACGAAGATGATCAGCTTGATGACGTAGAGCAGGTAGATCAGCCCCGGTGCGCCGAAGCCGTTGACCACCCAGTCCTGCACCACCGGCTTGAGGCGGGACAGGAACGGCTTCGCATTCCACTCGTCCAGGTCGAACGGCGGCGGGTTGGGCTGGAGGAAGCTCATCGATTGCCGCTCTTATATCGCCGCAGCTTCACCGTCGTCACCGAATGCGGAGGAAGCCGCACGCGCATCTGGCGGGCGCCAACCGAGCGCTGGTAGCTGCGGATCGAGACACGGTGGGGGTGCTTGACGGTGTTGTAGGCAAGGAAGCTCGGCCCCATCAGCCTCTTCACGACTGCCGCCTTGATTCTGCGTCCCTCGACCGCGACCGTGGCGGGAACCGATCGCGATCGATCCTTGTTGACGACGATCAGGTAGAGCTCGCCCGTGGAGCTCTTGGTCGCCACGGTGCGCAGCAGCTTCAGCCGCTGTCCCGTGTAGATGCGTCGCGAGGGGTTGCGGCGCGTGCTTGCCCGCACGACTCGCTTGCCCGAGGCCGCGGTGAGGAGCCTGAACGCGCGCGCCGTCGCCGATGTCACGTAGTGGGGCGGCGGTCCGATCAGCGCCTGTTCGCCCAGCCCGAGCGCGCTCGCCCCGCGCGGCGCGTTCGACCGGCCGAAGTCGATCAGGGACTGCTTGCCCGCCAGTGGGACGCCCAGATGCATCCATCGCTGTAGCTGCATGGTCGTGTAGAGGGCCTGGTCCATGGAGCGGAGATAGTTCTGGGTCGGCCCCGGCCACCGGCGAAATGACATCCCGTACTCCGAGACCACGACGGGGATCTGCTTCGCCCGTGCGGCGCCCGCGTTGCCGATGATCCCGTGCCGGACGACCGACACCCCGTTCGCCCGGCGTCCGGCCAGCCGCATGACGCCGTCGTGGAAGTTCCCCGCGTTGCGAAAGCCGCCCTTGGGCCGGTGGCTGTAGAGGTGTGCGACGACGAAGTCATAGGGATGCTTGTCGCCCATCAGGGAAAGGAACTTCCCGTTGCGGAACGAGGTTCCGACCTCGATGCTGGGATCGGCGGCCTTCATCTCCCGGTAGAAGTCGACGAAGCCATCGTGCGGGCCTGACCGGTAGGACGCCCGGATGACCGCGCCGTCCGGCGGGACTGCGCCATGCACCCCGTCACCGAAGCCGATCTTCCCGCTTCCGGGATCGAGCTCGTAGACGGGGGCGCCGGGCGGCGTCTGCGCGAGGTCGGGGACGGGGGTCCAGATCGAATTTCCGACCTTGAGGGCAAAGGGCTCGGTGGCGTCGACCGGCGGGTACCGGACCTGAAAATGCTGGTCGGCCGACCCGTCGCTGACGGCCGCGGACTTCCTGTGGTCCCACGGCTTGCCGACGCGCTGGCCCGGGAACCGGGTGGAACCGCCGAAGGCGTACTTCCGGGACCGCTGGTCCAGACTTCCCTCACCCATCCAGTAGGACTGGCCGGGCAGGTAGACCTCGTTTCCGATCTCCCAGTTGCGCGCCCCGTATGGCTGCGCGTGCCCGTTGGCGGCGCGCATCTTCGCCCAGGCGAAGCCGCCGTTTGGATTCGTCCCGAGCGGCGCGTTCATGTACTCCACCCAATCGGCCGCCTCACGAGCGGTCCCGGTGCCGAAGTTGGCGAGCATCATGGCCTGCAATCCGCGCTGGTCGACGAACTGACCGAACTCGTCCGGACCGAACTCGTTCGTCAGCGGCTCCCCCGTCCGTCCGTGCACGTTGAGGGCGCGCTTCGCGACCGGGCCGATGGCCCGAGTCCAGTGATACGTGTTGGCGACCGATCCGCCTGGGAAGCGCACCGCGGTGAACCGGGCGGCGGCAAAGCGATGGCTGAACCGCTCCGGCACGCCCGGAATCGACGGGTCCCACATACCGAAACCGTCGAAGGGGTAGCGATGGTTGACGCCGAACAGACCCGGATGGACCAGCCGCTTTCCGCCCTCATCGGGGCTGACGGTGATCGTCGTGCGGTGGGCATGGTGCCGGTGTCGGGCGTGCTGCCGATGGTGGGTGGATTCGGCCGCGGTAGCGCCGAGGAGGACGAGCACGGCCACGAGCGATCCCACGACCGCGATGGCCGGTCGGCGGCGGCGTCCATTCGTCCGGTCTGCGGCCTCTCCCTCCATGCTCGAACCCCTGGGGAACCTATCCGCTTGCCGAGCTCGAGGAGACGTCCGTTCAGGCACAACGCAGGCGTCGGGCCGACGAGCTAGGGTGCCCGGCCGAAGAGAACACACGCCGAGTCCCTCCGTCACAGACGGGGGGAGCGGGGGAACCAAGGGGACCCGTTCGGGTCCGGGGGCGAATCGGAACTGAGTCCGTAGCGCCGCTCTTTCAGCGCGAGCCCGACAGCTAACCCCGTAGGCCCGAGAAAGAGAGGTTCTCGATGACAGAGCGACTGCTCGACCTGATCGAGCCACGCGGAGTCGATAGGCACGCGTTGATCGCCGGCTGGATCGCCGGCGGTGTCGCGGGAACGATCGTCGCGATCGCCGCGCTGCTCGTTCTCACCGGGGCGCACATCGGTACCTAGGCAGCACGCCTCGGAGCAGACTCAGGGCAGCGAGCCCAACGCTCGCCGCGCGCCCCCCTCGCGCGGTACGAGAGGGCCAAGGACGGCCCCTGTCCATAGGCGGTAGGAATAGGCCGTGGACCGCGAGCATTCCAACGATCCAGGGCTTCTCGCTCCGGCCGACGTCGGCCTGCTCATCGACCTGTACGAGCTGACGATGTCGGCCAGCTACCTGGCCCGGGGGATGAACGACGAGGCGATCTTTGAGCTGTTTCCACGGCGGCTGCCGCCGCGGCGCGACTGGCTGCTGGTGGCGGGGCTCGGCCCGACGCTCGAGCTTCTGCGCGAGCTTCGTTTTGGTGAGCGCGAGTTGGACTACCTGAGGTCGCTCGAGATGTTCGACGAGGGGTTCCTGGACTACCTGGCCGGATTTCGCTTCACGGGTGACGTCGAGGCCATTCCGGAGGGGACGATCACGTTCGCGAACGAGCCGCTGCTCCGGGTCACGGCGCCCATGATCGAGGCCCAGCTGATCGAAACGGTGCTGCTCAACCAGATCAACTTCCAGACGATGATCGCCACCAAGGGCGCCCGCATCGTGCTCGCCGCCGGTGGCGGCGAGCCCGGTGCCGGCGAGCGCGTCGTGGACTTCTCCCCTCGCCGGGATCACGGTGTCGATGCGGCGATGAAGGTCGCGCGCTCCGCCGCCGTGGCCGGATGCGGGGGCACGTCCAACGTGGCGGCTGCAATGCGCTACGGGCTGCCGCCCGTGGGGACCATGGCGCACTCCTACGTGCTGGCGTTCGACACCGAGGCTGAGGCCTTCCGCTGCTTCATCGAGAGCTTCCCGAAGGGAACGGTGATGCTCGTCGACACCTACGACACGCTCCAGGGCGTCGGGAACGCCATCGCCGCCGCGCGGGACGCGGGAGTCCCGCTGGCGGGAATCCGGCTCGACTCGGGTGACCTGTTGGCGCTCTCGCGCGAGGCGCGCCGGCTGCTGGACGACGCCGGCATGACGGACACCCGCATCGCCGCCAGCGGCGACCTCAACGAGGAGCGCATCGCCGAGCTGGTGGCCGCCGGCGCCCCGATCGACCTGTGGGGCGTGGGAACCGATCTCGGCACAAGCCGCGACTCACCGGTTGTGAACGGGGTCTACAAGCTGGTCGCCTTCCGGCGTGACGGCGAGTGGCATGGGGTCTGGAAGCACTCGGCCGACAAGGCGACCGTACCCGGGCCCAAGCAGGTGTTCCGCAGCCATTCCGGTGGCGCGATAAGCGGCGACGTGATCGCGGCGGCGGACGAGGAGCTCGACGGCGAGCCCCTGCTCCAGCCCGCGATGCGCGGGGGCGAGATCACCGGAGCCGAGTCGCTGGTCGAGATACGAGAGCGAACGGAGGCGCAGCTGACGGCCGTGCCGGAGGACCTGAGGCGTCCAGCAGCCGACAGGGCGGCCGAGCCGTACCCCGTTCGCTACTCCGAGCGTCTGCGGGCACTCGTCGACGCCGGCTAGCGACGACCCGCGAAGAAGGCCTCGAGCAACGCGGCGGACTCGGCGGCGAGCAGGCCGCCCTCCACGCGCGGGCGATGGTTCAGCCGGGGCTCGCCCAGGACGTCGAGAACGCTTCCGGCGGCGCCCGCCTTTGGGTCGGTGGCCCCGTATACGACGCGCGGGACCCGCGCCAGGACGATTGCGCCGGCGCACATGGCACATGGCTCGAGCGTCACGTAGATGGTCGCGTCGGGGATCCGCCAGCCGCCCAGCCGCTCCGCCGCGGTGCGCAGCGCCAGCACTTCGGCGTGCGCGGTGGGGTCCGCGCGAAGCTCGCGCTCGTTGCCGGCGGTGGCGAGGACTTCATCCACCCGCGCGACCACTGCTCCGATGGGTACGTCACCATGCGTGGCCGCCCGCTCGGCCTCGTCGAGGGCCAATCGCATCATGTCCGCATCCGAACGCGAGGTCGTGTCATCGCCGCTCATTCGGGCACCAGTATCGGCAACTTCCGGGCCTCACTCGTGTTACAGCTAGAGACCATGCCCAGATCGTGCCTGGGGCCCCCGAGGAGGGTGCGCAGGGCCATCATGTCCCTGATTGTGCTTGGCGGCCTCCTGGCCGTCCAGGCTACGCGTGCGCCCGCGGCCTCGGCAGCGCGTTCGTTCGCCCCCGACCAGGTCCTCGTCCACTACCGGGGGGATCCCGGGGAGACGCGCGTGAAGGTCCCGCCCGACGAATCCGTTGCGGGCACCGTCGCGAGGCTGCGCGAAGACCCGGCCGTGGACTACGCGCACCCCGATTACCTCGTGCGCGCCGCGCGGTTCTGGCCCAACGATCCGGGCAGTGCCGGACGAGGTCGCTGGTA
>DATFON010000043.1:0-2778 GCA_035265465.1 Solirubrobacterales bacterium
GGCTCAGTTCGACGTCGTGGGCGACGTCGGCGACGAGCTCGTCCACATCCCAGCGGGCCATTGCCGAATAGATGCGCCGGAGCGCGTGGACGTCGTCCTCGGACATGCTCGCCAACATATCCGCACGGGTCCCACGGGAACCCCCTCCCCTCGCGGTAGGGTGGGCACATGGGCACGTTGGAGGCGAGCTGGAGCGTCGAGATCGATGCTCCCCGCGACCGCTGTTACGAGATCGCCGCCGACATCGAGGGCGCGCCGGCGTGGCAGGGGACGCTCGAGCGGGCCGAGGTGCTGAAGCGTGACCGTGAGGGCAGGGCGGTCGTCGTCGACACGACGTCGGACGCGAGCATCAAGAAGGTGCACTCACGGCTGCGCTTCTCCTATCAGCCCCCCGGCGGGATCACGTGGGAGCAGGAGGAGGGCGAGGCCAAGTGGCTCACGGGCTCCTGGGAGTTCGAGGAGGTCGACGAGGGACGGACGCGGGCGACGTACGGGCTTCGCTCGGATCCCGGGCGGATCCTCAGCCTGCTCCTGCGAGGTCCGGTGGAGGGCAAGGTGAAGGAGCTCCTGACCAAGGGCGCTGCCGAGGGGCTCAAGAAGAAAGCGGAGGGATCGGCATGAATACGGCCTCGCTCGGCGGAGGCGTCATGCTGGCACTCGAGCTCGTCTCAAGCATGAACGGCTGGCGCGGTTGATCAGCTCGGCGGTGCTTCACGCCAGGAGCCGGACGAAGCCGTCTCAATAGCCCTGCTGGACACCGGCCCGCCGCAGCGCTCGGTCATCCGGGCTGTGGGCTCGGGCGCCGCCAGCGCGACCACCATCGGCGGCGCTTCGGCTCGGTCGCGGCTTCCTGCTGCCGGACCGAGAGATCCCAGTACAGAAGCGTCCGGCCGATCGCGACGTAGGGGACCAGCAGAGCGAAGACCACGGACCCGACGACGTTGGCCCAGGTGAGCGACAGGGGCGTGAAGATCAACGCGAAGCCGAGTATGGGGCCAGTGACGATGCTGATCAGCCAGAGGAACCCGGCGATCCGGACGGTCCGCCACCAGTTCCCGCGGACGAGTTGCGTACTGCCACGGAACGCGGCGCGCATCGGCTTGTCCTTGAAGATGATCTCCTGCTGAACAAACTGCCACTCCACGTACTTCCAGATGGCGAAGGGGATCCCGATGATCGTCAGTGCGATCAGGAGCGGTAGGAGCGTCGCCAGGACCTGGCCGATGACGACGCGCCGGAAGCGCTGGAGCATGTCCCGGAAGGCGATCGCGTATCCGGTCGGCCGCCCCTGCTCGAGGTCTCGCAGGAAGGCGATCGCGATCGCCGCGACGACCGCATAGCCGATCGGATTGGCGGCATCCCGGATCCAGAGCCCGACCGCATCGTCCCCGGTCAGCGCTCCGAACAGCTGCTCGACGCCGTAGATCGCCCCGATGATCGGAATCGACGTCAGGCCCACCAGCGCGAACGGGCGCCAGTGACGGCCATATAGCTGTCGCGCCGCGCGGATGAGCTGCCCGAAGGCGCGCTCCTGGCGCAACGGTGTGAGCTCCACGGGGCCCCAGCGCGTCAGCCTCGCGAGCACCACCAGGAGGAGGATGCAGCCGACGACGACGCCGATCGCCGCGAGGCGCGACTCCGCGTCGAGGTTCACCAGACTCGATGCCGCCTTGACGGTGCCGCAGAAGGCAGCCGTGACCTGCGGCCCCATGAAGAATCCACTCGGGAGCTCCGGGCTCCTGGTCCGCACCTCGGACATCCAGGCGAACGGCTCGAGCCATTGGAGCTTCGCGATCGGCCCCTGAGGCCCGTTGTTGAACCCCTTCTCCTGCTCGCCCCAGTGGCCCTCGTAGGTCAACCACTCGAAGGGTCCGTTCGGGCGCGGGTCGGTCGGTACGAGCACCGGCTTGACGTCGACTCGCCGAAGCGGCTCGGTGGTGTTGTCGCATCCCAGCCCTGACCCGCCCTTCCCGTTCTCGACGTACACGGCCGGGGCGTAGAACGTGGCGTGGGAGCCGGCGGCCGGGTACACGATGGGGTGGTTGCCCTCCTTCTCGAGCTTCGGGTCGTCCCAGCTCCCCTTCTCCCCGCCCTCGTGCTGGAAGAGCGCGATCTCGGACGGGCCGCTGGCCAGCGCCTCGCGCGGGTTGTTCGCGTCGAAGGCGATCTGCATGCCCTCCCAGTCGCCTTCGTGGAGGTCGTTGAACTGGTTGAAGTAGTAGAAGAACCAGTACTGGACGACGAGCCCGGATTCCCCCTTCTCCGTCGCGATCCGGGCGTACGTGATCGGGGGTGCTTGTTCCGCCGCCTTCAGAGCCGCGAAATCCTTCGCGTAGTTGCAACCCGGGTGCAGCGGATTGCCCGGAACGTCCAGGTGGTATCCCTGCCCCAGACCGGCAATCTCGGCGGCCGTCGGCGCCGTCGTCACGACCTTCCCATCCGGATCGACGAGCTCGACCTTTGGATTGCCCAGCATCGTGTCCACCGTGGTGGGCTGGTACTGCTCCTGGGAGGTGTCGCAGGGGTCCGATTGATCCCGCAACATGACGATCGGCGAGTAGGCGTCGACCAGCTTCTGCGCCGCCGGATCTTCCGCAGCGTGAGCGCCAGGCGCAGCGAGCCAAAGCGCCGCCCAGGCCACGAACACGGCCCTCCACCAACGCGGCCGGTAACGGCCAAGCCTACGCCTGCGTACTGATCCGGACGTCGCCGTTTCCCCTCGAGTCGATGTCCGTCGGGCTCACCCTAACCCAATGCTGAGTCCGTCATCGCTCGCCC
>DATFON010000044.1:0-53091 GCA_035265465.1 Solirubrobacterales bacterium
GCACCGATCGGAGTCGCCATGAAGAGCGGCCCGGGTCGGTGGGTGTTGGCCATCACGGTCCTCGGCTCGGGGATGGCGTTTCTGGACGGCACGGTCGTCAACGTCGCGATCCCCGACATCGGCGAGGACCTCGGTGCGTCGACGGCCGCGCTCCAGTGGATCCTCAACGGCTATCTGCTGACGCTCGCGTCGGTCATCCTGCTGGGTGGCTCGCTCGGAGACCGCTACGGGCGACGGCGAATCTTCGTCATCGGCGTTGTTCTCTTCACCGCCGCATCGCTGCTCTGCGCGGTCGCCCCGAACGCCGAGCTCCTGGTTGGCGCGCGGCTGATCCAGGGCCTCGGTGGCGCGCTCCTGACTCCGGGCAGCCTCGCGATGATCGAGGCCAGCTTTCGCCCCGCCGATCGCGCACCCGCGATCGGCGCCTGGTCGGGCCTGGGCGGGGTGGCGGCGGCGATCGGCCCGCTCCTCGGCGGCTACCTCGTCGACGCGGTCTCCTGGCGGGCGATCTTCCTGATCAATCTGCCGCTTGGCGCCTTCGTGGCCGTCGCCGCCACCCGGCACGTTCCGGAGACCCGGGACCCTCAGGCTCGCGGGCCACTCGACGTGCTCGGTGCCGGGCTGGCGGCGGCCGGACTGGCGGGAACGACGTACGCCCTGATCGAGGGGCCGGATGGGAACGCCGCCGCGGTCTCGGCCGCCGCCTTCCTCGGCGTGATCGCGCTCGTCGCGTTCATCGTGGTGGAGCGCCGGAGCTCGAACCCGATGCTCCCCCTGGACATCTTCAAATCGCGCCAGTTCACCGCCGCGAACCTGGTCACGTTCGTCGTCTACACCGCCCTCAGCGGAGTCTTCTTTCTCCTCGTCGCCTTCCTGCAGATCTCGATGGGCTACTCGCCGATCGCCGCCGGCGCCGCGACCCTGCCGGTAACGGGAGTCATGCTCGTGCTCTCGGCTCGATCGGGCGCGCTCGCGCAGCGGATCGGCCCCAGGATCCCGCTTACGGTGGGTCCGCTGGTGATCGCGGTGGGACTGCTGTTGATGACCCAGATCGCTCCGGGGGACAGCTACGTCGCGAGCGTTCTGCCGGGGGTGATCGTGTTTGCCCTGGGCTTGACGCTGGTGGTTGCGCCCGTGACCGCGACGGTGCTGGCTGCCGCCGACGCCCGCCACGCGGGAATCGCGTCCGGCATCAACAACGCCGTCGCCCGCGTTGGCGGCCTCCTCGCCGTCGCCCTGTTGCCGTTGATCGCCGGGCTGACCGGCGACGCGTTCTACGACCCGGCGAGCTTGACGGACGGATTCAGGATGGCGATGATCGCCTGTGCGGGGCTATCTGCAGTAGGGGGGATCCTGGCCTGGCTGACGATCAGCTCCGATGTCCTCCACGCCGAGCCCGAGCCCGGCGGCGCCCCACCGACAGAGGTACTGGGCGAGTTCTCCTGCGGTGCGCCCGGGCCCCTGCTGCGCCCCGGCCGAGAGGCCGAGTGCAAGCCCCCCGTGGTCGAGCGCGTGAAGGCTCCGGCCTCATGAGGCAGCCCGACGGCGACATCGCTCTGTGTTAGGTTCGCCGCCGCGTCGGATTCGTCAACCGCCCGGGGAGGTTCAGGTGGGTACTGGCAGGGGCCCACTTGCAGTCGCGGTCGGTGCGATTGCCATGGCGGTGGCCGTGGGCGGTTGCTCCTTCGACATTGAGCTCGGCGGCGACGACGACACGATCAGCGAGGAGCGGGTCGCCGAGAAGGCAAGGACCCAGCTCGACAAGAAATTCACGAGCAAGGGCCTGCCGACGCTGCCCCCGGTCACCTGCGACGAGGATCTGGAGCGGAAGGTCGGGGAGACGACCGATTGCGAGGCGAAGGGAGACTTCGGAAAGCTGTCGGGCACGCTTGCGATCACGGCCAAGGTCACGGCCGTTGACGGCTCCGACACGGAGCTCGAGTTCACGACCGCCAAGAGCGGCGTCGTGCCCGAGTAGGAGTGCACCGAGGCTAGCGGCGCAAGTACTGCTTGATCTGGTGGCGGACCACGCCGACCAGGTTCCCCAGGGCGATGTTGGCGTCGGTCAAATGGAGGCCCCAGGACGCGTTCGGAACCGCCCGCAGATCCGGCGCACCGTCCTGGGGGGTGATCTGCAGAACGTTCGCGTCGTTCGCCGACGAGCACCGGCCCGAGTAGGCCCCGTTTGCCTGGATCCACCGCGTGGACGTGTCTACCTCGGGATAGCCGACCAGTCGCGTCGCCACTCCGATCGAGGTGTTCGGCGCGAACGGCTTGCTCGGGAAGACTGTCCTGAGGCCGGCTGAGCCGCCGCCAAGCGCGGCGGGGTTGGTGCAGAGCACGTCCAGGCCGGGCTCGGTCGTCCGCCCGAAGAACGCGTCGTCGGGAACCGGGGCGTCGAAGGTCGAGAAGGCGACGACGCAATGGAGCTGCCTCTTCGACTGGCAGGCCCGGATGTGCTGGAAGTCGCCACCGGTGGTGCTGCCGTCCGCAACCGCCACGTCGCCGCCCAGCAGCAGGGCGGACACGAGCTTCCTGCGAAGCTTGCGATTCGGGTCGATCTGGTCGGCGATCAGCTCACGAAGGACATAGGTGCCTTGAGAGTGGCCCACCAGCACGATGCCGCGGCCGTCGTTGTACTTCCGCAGGTAGGTCTTCCAGGATTTGAGGACGCTCGAGTACGCGAGGCGCCGCTCCTGCGGCGTGATCGAGCTCTCGTCGAGAATCGCCTTCAAGGTGAGCTGGCGATACATCGGCGCATAAACCCGGCACTCCTGGGAGTAGCGCGCCGCCTGGTACAGGGCGACCGAGCGCTGCTCGGGATCGATGTGAAGGTTGGCGTTCTGGATCTGCTGGTCGCTGACGGTTGGATAGACGTAGAAGCAGTCGACCTTGCGGTGCTTCGGCCCTCGGGGATGCTTCACGCCGAGCCTCTCCCCGGAGGGGGAGATCAACGTCGTCTTCAAGCCGCGCTTGCAGGGGTTGTGCTCCTTGCCCGGCTTGCAGAGCCAGGCGATCCTGCCGCTCGCCGCGCCCGCGCTCGATGGGACGGCGAGCAAAGCGATCGCGAGCACCGTCGCCAGTGCGGCCAGCCAGATCGTGACTGGCATGCGGACGGTGGTGCGAGGTACTGGCATTCCGGTTCCCTCCGGTGACTTGGATCCTTTTGAGACAGGGTGACTCTAGTGCCTCGTCGTCCCCGGCCCGGCGCCCGACGGGTCAGACTTGAGCGGATGGCGAAACGACGGAAGCAGCGCGGCCGCCGCGCGGAGTCCGTGCCCACCTCGGACTATTCCGATGCCGACGGCAACGTGCTCACCCTGCGGCAGTCGCTCAGCTCGGGCACGATCGCGAAGATCGGCGAGCCTCCGGCCCGCGCGGCCGCTTCGCTCGACGACGCGTGGAGGCGGCGGGGCGAGCTGCTGTTCGAGCGGCTCGCCGTGCGCTGGGAGATCGCCGGGCTACCGTTGACCGACCAGGCGATGCTGGTGGGCCGCTACCGCATGGCCGATGCCGAGACCCAGCGGTGGGTTCGCGAGACGATCGCCGCCCACGTGGAGCGCTACATCCCGGAGCTCTCGGCCCGCTGAAGGCCGGCAGCGCCCGAATAGCCCCCGACGATCTCGAGCACCTGACCGGCGTGGCGGGACACGAACGCGGGTCCGATGCCGTGAATGCGAGCCAGCGCGTCGGGGCCGTCCGGGCGCAACGCGGCGATGGCCTCGAGCGTCCGATTGTGCGCCACGGTGTAGGCGGGCTTGCCCGCGGCGGCACGAAGGCGCCAGGCCTTGAGCGCCTCCAGCAGCTCGGTATCCGCCGCCGAGAGCTCGGGCGGCGGCGTGGCGCCTGCAGCAGGTGATCGGCGCTTGGAGACCTGAATCGTCTCCGGCTCGGGCAGCCAGCCGTCGGGATCGCAGACGTCACAGCAGCGTCCCCGCGGCTGGCCTGGACGCCGGTCGCCGAAGTGGTCCAGCAGGCTGCGCCGGCGGCAGGTGGCCGAGAAGCTGTAGGCCTCGATCGCGCGGTAGGCGCGCCAGCCCCGGTCCTTCGCCACTCGGCACGCCGCGCCGGCGCGCCGCAGGTCCAGCCCGTCGCTCAGGCGAACGCGCAGCCGTCCGCCCGGGGCGGGTTCGACCCCGCAGGCGCCGGAGCGCTCGGCGATCGCCAGGCGGATCCGGTCGGTGTCGTTACGCGGGTTGTCGATCACCAGGGCGCCGTCGGAGTCGGCGAGATTGCCCAGCTGCCGAACGTACGAGGCGATCGCCTGCGGGTCGACGCTCCGCTGCTGATTGAAGCGCACCAGCCGGCCCAGATCGGACCGGCCGGCGAGCAACACGGCCCGGGCGGGGTGGCCATCGCGCCCGGCGCGTCCCGCCTCCTGGTAGTACGCCTCGACACTGGTCGGAATGGCCCAATGCCAGACCGAGCGCACGTCGGCCTTGTCGATACCCATCCCGAAGGCGTTCGTCGCCACGATCACGTCGGCGTCGCCGGACATGAACCGGTGCTGGGTGGAGGCGCGTTCGTCCGGCTCCATGCCGGCGTGGTATGCCGCGGCGAGAACGCCGGCCGAGCGCAGCGACTCGGCGACCGCCTCGGTGTCACGCCGGGTGCCGCAGTAGACGATTGCCGGCCGGTTCTGCGGATCGCACAGGCCGTGCTCCAGCAGCGCGAGCTTGCGCGCCTTCGAGCCCTTGCCCTGCAGTGTCACCGTGTCGAACGAGATGTTCGGGCGGTCGAAGCCGGAGCGCACGATCAGGGGCTGCCGCAATCCCAGGCGGCCCTCGATTTCGGTGGCCACCTCCTCGGTCGCGGTGGCGGTGCACGCCACGACGGCCGGCCGGCCGAGTCGCTCGAGGGCCCTCGGCAGGCGGAGGTAGTCGGGGCGGAAGTCGTGGCCCCACTCCGAGACGCAGTGCGCCTCGTCGATCGCCATCAGGTCGACCTCCCTGGCGGCCAGTGCGTCGAGGAAGGCGGTGGAGCCAAAACGTTCCGGCGAGCAGTAGACGATTCGCGCGCGACCGTCGCGCACCCGGGCGAGGGCCTCGCGGTTTCGATCGTCGCCCATGCCCGAGGCGACCATCACCACCGGATGCCCGTCGCCGGCGAGCCGGCGGCATTGATCGGCCATGAGCGCGATCAGCGGGCTGACCACGATCGTCAGCCTCGGGGACGCCAGGCCGGGCAGCTGGTAGCAGAGACTCTTCCCGCCGCCGGTTGGCATCACGACCAGCGCGTCGCGCCCATCCAGTGCCGCCTGAACGGCCTCCCGCTGCCCGGGCCGAAACGAGCGGTACCCCAGGTGGGCGAGCAGCGGCTCCGGTTCAGGCGCCCCCTCGTAGACACGGCTTTCGCGCTGGGCGGTGCTGGCTTCCTCGAATCCCTCCAGTCCCTGGAGCGCCAGGGTCGCCTGCGCGTGCTCGGGTTCGGCCATGTGTGTCAGCGCCGAGCCGTAGGGCTCGGCGACTGGCTGGTGTCGTTCATTTGCTGAAGCCTAGGGTCCGCACCGGCACGAAACCCCGGCGAATCGTGACGACTTCGCATACTTCCGCCATGGTCGACCGGGCGATGGACCGGGACAGCGAGCGGAACGACGAGCCTGGCACCGCGGGATCGCGCGAGGAGGCCCGGGTATCGACCCTCGAGCTCTTCTTCGACCTGGTGTTCGTCTTCACGATCACCCAGCTCACGTCGGTGCTCGCGCACGATCCGGACGGTGTGGGGGTCCTGCGCGTCGGGCTGATGCTCATCGTGATCTGGTGGATGTACGGCGGATACGCCTGGCTCACCAACGTCGTCGCGCCAGACCGGCTCGCCTACCAGCTCCTTTTGTTGGGCGGGATGGCAGCGTTCCTCGTGATCTCGCTGGCGATCCCGACGGCGTTCGGCAGCGGGGGTCTGGCGTTCGGGCTCGCCTACCTGGTCGTGATCCTGATCCACACCGGGCTCTTCACCCGCAGCCAGGCCGGAGGTTCCGCGATGGCGATCCTGAAAGTCGCCCCTTTGAACCTCGTGGCCGCGCTGGCGATCGTGGTTGCCGGGATCGTTGGCGGGACGGCCCGCGACGTGCTTTGGGGTGTGGCCGTCGCCGTGATCATCCTGCCCTCGTTGCGGCCTCCGGATCCCCGGTTCGAGATCGCCCCCGGCCACTTCGTCGAGCGCCACGGGCTAGTCGTGATCGTCGCGCTCGGCGAGTCGGTCGTCGCCGTGGGGATCGGTGCGAGCGGACACGCTCTGACCGCGGGCCTGGTGGCCGTCGCCGTCATGGGTCTCGCGCTCACCGCCTCCCTGTGGTGGGCCTACTTCGGTGAGGGTGAGGACGACAGGGCGCTCCAGGCGATGCGCTCCGCGACGCCCAGACAGCGACCCCGCCTGGCGCTCAACGGCTTCTACCACTGGCATCTCCTCATCCTGTTCGGGATCATCGCCCTGGCATCGGCGCTTGAGAGCGCGATCGCGCACCCGGCCGATCCGCTGTCATTTGCACGCTCGCTCGCGCTTGCGGGTGGAGTGGCGTGCTTCCTGGTCGGCGACGCCCTGTTTCGTCGCACGCTGTCGATCGGGGCGACCCGGTGGCGGCTGACCGCTGCCGGGCTCGCACTGGCCACCATTCCGCTGGGACCAGAGGCCTCGGCGGTTGTGCAGGTGGCCGCCCTCGTCGCGGTGCTGCTCGCCTGTTTGGTGATGGAGCTGGACGGGCGACGGCGCGCCGTTTCGGCGTCCGCCTAGGGCCTCTCGGTAGTAGCCTCGGGGCGATGGCCCAGGGTTCGCTGCTCTGCCCCCGTCGACGCGACGGGGAGGGGTACGGCATTCGCTCGTCTCGCCCTGGAGTGGTGACGGCAATCGCGCTTTGCCTGATGGCAGCGCCGTCATCGATCGCCTCGCGGACCGCCGCGGCAAGCGTCCGCGTCTCGCAGGATCGCGTCGTCGTCATTGCGCCCCACGCGCGGGCCGTAGTCGACCGCCGGCCGTTCAGGATGCGGATCCAGCGCGGCGCCCGCGACACCGTCCTGAAAGAGGTGCAAAACGCCGGTCAAGCGCCTCTCCGGACCCCGCCGACAATCGATCCGATACCGCCGGGCTTCGACAATCGCTCGACACCCACGCTGTATGCGCCGCTTGGCTTTCTGGTCGGCGACGAGACCGTGCAGCAGTACCACGGCGGTCTCTGGGGCGGCAACCCGATGAGTGGCGAGCGATCCGGGACGCAGTACTCGGCGCGGAACGTCCGCCATGTCGACCGGACTGGCCCGGGCGTGAAGCTCGTGGTCTCGACCAGTGACCCGACCGGCAGGACCCTGGTCGTCCGGGTGAGGCGGGTGGGCTGCTGCGCGATCGGAGTTTCGGCCAGACCCCACCCCGCCTCCGGAGTTGCCACCGTGGGTGACTCCTTCGCTTCCGGGCGCGACGAGGGCTTCTTCGGATTCGGAGGGCGCCACAACGCCCTCGACCAGCGGGGAAACGTGTTCTCCAGCTTCGTCGAGAAGGAGAACGCCAACGGCCTCCAGGCCTGGGGCAAGGGTGGGGGCGGGCTATCGCTGTTTCCCAACGGCCCCACGGCCGCGTACTACCCGCAGGCGGAGTTCGTCTCATCGCGCCCATACGGGTTCCTGCTCACGCAGCCGCAATTGGCGCGATTCAAGCTCGACGCGGACACCCCGGACGCGTGGAACGTGAGCGCGTCCGCGCCCCGACTTCGCTACATCGTCACCCCTGGGCGCGCGCACCGTGCGATCCGAACGCTGACCGCACTCAGCGGTCGTCAGCCTGTTCCGCCGCGCTGGGCCCTGGGCCCGATGTTCGATCGCCTGGTGAGGAACTTCAGCGAGACGGAGTCCGATTACGAGGCCAACCTCCGCGCCGACCTGCGGAACATCCCGCGCTACCACCTGCCGCTGACCGCCTACCGCATCGAGGGCTGGGGCTTTCCAAACGGCAATGACGGCCTGGCTCTTCCCTCCTTCACCAGCCCGGCCCTCCAGCGGCAGGTGATCGACACGTTGCGCCGGCGCGGTGTCCATCCGCTCGTGTATCTGCGGCCGTGGATCGAACCGGGCTCGGCGCCCGTGCGGAAGGGTTGGGTGGCCGCCCACGCCGACGGTCGGCCCTACTACACGACTGGCACCGCCGGACAGGAGATCGCGCTGCTCGACTTCACCAATCCCGCGGCGGTGCGCTACTGGCGTCGTGAGGTGTCGAGGGCGCTGGATCTGGACGCCGACGGGTTCATGGCGGACTTCGGTGAGGAGGTCCTATTCGACATGCATTTCGTCGACGGCGAGACCGGAGTGACGATGCACAACCGGTACCTGAACCTGTACGCGAAGGCGACTCGCGAGGCGATCGATCGCTACGAGCGCCGCCACCCCGATCGCCGGCTGTGGTTCTTCACCCGAGCCGGCTACACGGGCCGCCCCGGGGCTGCCGCCTACGAGGGAGCGAATTTCCCCGGCGACGAGACCACGGACTGGACGCACTCGTCCGGGCTCGCCTCGCTGACGGCCGACATGCTGAACCGCGCGGTCGGCGGAGCCTACGGCTACGGGACCGACATCGGCGGCTACTTCGACTACACGACGCCGCCGACGACGAAGGAGCTCTTCCTGCGGTGGGCCGAGTGGGCGGCCCTGAGCCCGGTCTTCCGCCTGCACGGATCGGGGCGGACGGGCACCCACGCTCCCTGGACATTCGACGCGCAGACCGTCCGCGTCTACGATCGCCTCTCGCGGCTCCACCTCGCGGCGGTTCCCCTGATCATGAGGCTCTGGCGCAACGCCGCTCGCACCGGTATCCCGCCGACACGGCCGCTTTGGCTCGAGCACCCGTCCAGTCGCGCGGCCCGCCGCTCCGACCAGGAGTGGATGCTGGGCTCGAACCTGCTCGTCGCACCGGTCGTCGTTCAGGACGCGACCTCCCGGGAGGTCTACTTTCCCGCTGGTTGCTGGCGGGATCCCACTACCGGGAAGCGCTACGTCGGGCCGAGATCCGCCACGGTCCAGGTGCCGCTCACGAGGCTGCCCTACTTCCCCCGCTGCGGAAGACACCCCCTCGATCGCTGACGCCCGAATCCAGCCGGGGGTCTCGAGAGAGGCTCAGGGGAGGTGCGGGCGCCACGGGACCGCGTCGTCCCTGGCCCGAGCGTAGGCGCGGCGCAGGAAGCGGCGTTCTCGGCTCGGGCGATGGGATCGCTGGGCGCTTCTGAACCGGTCCCACAGCGCCAAGGCCCGGTTCGCATCCGGCGAATCGGCCCGCTCCACGCGCCAGAGCAGGCACGGCTCCTCGCGGCCGGGAGGAGCATTGCAACCCTGTCCTGGGGGGCAGCACGCTTTCATACACTTTGGATACCCGGGAACACCACGCGTGACGCGCCATCTGCCGGCCCAGGTAACGAATCGAACGCCCAGGCGTGCGGCTTGGGCGCTCCGCATTCGGACCACCGGTGCGCGCCGAGGTTCGATACCTGCATAGCGGCGCGTGGTTAGCGCTACCCCCTCTGGGTAGGCAGGTACCGATACCGGGAGGCGGCATGAATGAAGCAGTTGCAATCGATCTGCCGCGGGAGCCGGAAAGTGCCCGGCGGGCCCGCGAGCAGCTGAAGCGCTTTCGCGGCGCGATGGACGACACGTCGTTCATCGACCTTTGCCTCCTCGTGGACGAGCTCGTCGTGGAGGCGCTCCACGACAGCGGCGACGCCGGGCCCGGTCCGATCAAGCTGCGGGCCGAGTTCGACGGAGACCGCGTCCGGGTCGTGGTCGCCGAGGGGGGCGCCGCTTACCGGCTGCCCTCCAGGCGACCGGAGCCCGGCGATCCCGGATTCGGTCTGCATCTCGTGCAGCGACTGAGTGATCGCTGGGGGATGCGCCGCGATCGGGACAACGCCACCGTGTGGCTCGAGATGCTCGGGAGGGCACACCGGGCCGGGTGACAACCCGGGGTGTCCCGGGCGGTGGCGGTTTACGATGCCCGGCGGCAGGCACTTCGCCGGAGCGCTCCTGTCCCACCAGAAGAAGGACCACCGTAGGCGTCTTCCCCGAGGCCGCTGGCGCGGTACTTCACAGCCAAGCCAAACGGAGGAGGCGCGCCGTGTCGTACCTCATGTGTCCTGTCTGTTCGCTGACGATCCCAGAGCCACCGACGCTGTTCGCCCCTCGATCGTGCGCTCGCTGCCGCCTGGTCAAGGGCGAGCGCGTGCAGTTCGAGCGCGTCGAAGGCCGGTCGGCTGCGAATGACCCCGACCCCCCAGAGGATGGGGATCAGCCCGCCACTACCTGATCGAGCGACGCGTCCAGCGCCTCGTCCCACCGACCGGCGATCTTCTCGGCGGCGGCGCGCTCCTCGGCGAGGATGATTTCGACGTCGCGGATCGTCTCCTCGTCGTCCGCCCGGCGGGCCACCCGCTTGAGCTGCTCGTAGCCGCCGATCTCCAGGTGCTCGAACGCATACGCGAACCCCGCCAGCTTCGCCGGCGTGTCCGGCTGCGCCTGGAAGAAAGCTCCCCAGTTGAGAGCACCGAGCCGCATTCCGGCGTCCTTCACGAGCGAGGTTGATCCGCCGATCGCCTCCAGCCGGTCACGAATCCGCTGCTCGTGGCCACGGGTCTCCGCCAGGTGCTCCTCGTAGCGATGAGCTATCCCCTGGGGCTCCGTGATCTTCGGGGCGCGCTCCAGCAACTGGATCGCCTGCATCTCGATCGCGTGTGCGTCGGCCAGGTACTTGCGCAGCTGCTCGGATAGGTCGTCGCGACCGACTTCCCCGAGCGACGCCTCCACCGCCCGGTCGAAGACGGCCTCCAGCCGAGCGGCCATCCGCCGCTCCTCGTCGCCGATTTCGCGCGCGGCGGCCGCGGTCCGAGTCGACCCCGCCCTGTCGGCGACCCGCCGCAGGAGCTCGTACGCGGCCACCTCGAGATGCTCGTAGGAGAAGGCATGTGCGACCAGCTTCCCGGGAGTGTCCGGCTGGAACTTCGCGAACAGGAGCATCCCGACGCCGCCGGCGCGGCCGGCCACGTCCTTGAGGGTGGACGGCTCCGCGCCCGCAGCCTCGAGCAGCTCGCGAACCCGTTCCTCCTGGCGCTCCGTCTCGTGCAGGTGCTGCTTGAACGCCTCGGCGATCTCGGGATCGCCCGCGATGTCCGGAGCGCGTCGCATCTGCGACAGCGCCTGCTCCTCGATCGAGTGGACATCCGTGAGGTACGTGACCAGCTGTTGTGAGAGGTCGCGGTCGGCCATCCTTGTCCTCCGTTCTTCCGTGTTACGGCTGAAGCAGCACCTTGATGGCGCCGTTCTCCTTCTTCTGGAACATCTCGTAGGCCTGCGGCGCCTGATCGAGTGGCAGCTTGTGCGTCGCCAGGTCCTCGGTTCCGAGGGGATCGTCGTCCTGGGTGACGAGCGGCAGGATCTCGTCCGTCCACCGCCTCACGTTCGCCTGACCCATCCGGATCTGGATCTGCTTGTCGAACAGGTCCATGAGCGGCAGGGGATCGACGGCACCCCCGTAGACGCCCGACACCGAGAGCGTTCCGCCCCTGCGGACGGAGTCGATGGCGTCATAGAGAGCACGCATCCGATCGATGCCGGCCTTCTCGATCACCTTGGACGCCACAGCGTCCGGCAGCAGGGCGGCCGCCTGGTGAGCGGCCTTACCCACCGCGTCACCGTGCGCCTCCATGCCGACGGCCTCGATCACCGAGTCGGTCCCCCGACCGGCTGTGAGCTGGCGGATGGCCTCGGGCACGTCATCCGTCTGTTCGGCGTCGATCACCTCGATGTCGTACTTGCGGGCCAGCTCCAGCCGCTCGGACACCAGGTCGACACCGATCACCCGAGCACCGCGGTTCTTCGCGATCCGGGCCGACATCTGGCCGATCGGGCCCAGCCCGAAGACGGCCACCGATCCTCCCTCGGGGATCGCCGCGTACTCGACCGCCTGCCAGGCGGTGGGAAGGACGTCGGACAGGTACACGAACCGGTCGTCCGGAGGTCCCTCGGGAACCTTGATCGGCCCGAAGTGAGCCTGCGGGACCCGCAGAAACTCGGCCTGGCCACCGGGAACCTCCCCGTAGAGCTTGGTGTAGCCGAAAAGCGCCGCACCCTTGCCGTGCTCGACGACCTGCGTCGTCTCGCACTGCGAGTAGAGGCCCTGATCGCACATGAAGCAGTGGCCGCAGGAGATGTTGAAGGGGATCACCACCCGATCGCCGGGCTTGATCTGCTCGACGTCGGAGCCAACCTCCTCGACGACGCCAATCGGCTCGTGCCCGAGCACGTCGCCCTCGCCCATGAAGGGACCCATGACCTCGTAGAGGTGGAGATCGGAGCCACAGATCCCGGATGAGGTGACGCGAATGATCGCGTCCCTGGGTGTCTCGATCACCGGGTCGGGAACCTCGTCGACTCGCACGTCGCGCCTTCCATGCCAGGTAACCGCCTTCATTGGCCTACCTCCTTGCGTAAGTCGCACTCGTTCTTCGGACGACTCTCAACTACCCGCGAATAGCCGGGTCAACGCAATCCACATCCGACAGGTGGATGCAGATTGCCTCGACCGAGGCCGACCCCTGGAAATGGCCTCTGGGCCCGCCCTCCTTGCCCAACTCCGCAGAGCCCGAGCGAGCGCCGTGGCTCAGTGGCCGCCGTGCCCGCCTGCGAGCAGGTCGAGGGCGTGCGGGAGCGCGTCGGCGATCGCCCCACCGGCCTGGGCGATGCTGCGAGGGCTGCCGGGGAAGTTGACGATGAGCGTCTGACCGCGGATGCCCGCGACACCGCGGGACAGCATCCAGTGGGGGGTGTGCTCGCGTGAGGCGACGCGCATCGCCTCGGCGATCCCCGGTGCCTCCCGTTCGATCACGTCGCGCGTGGCCTCCGGTGTGACGTCGCTCGGGGCGACACCCGTTCCCCCCGTCGTCAGGATCAGGTCGCAACCCTCGGCATCCGACCAGTGGCGCAGCCGCTCGGCGATCCGCGCCCGGTCGTCGGGGATGATCTCGCGACCGGCGATCTCGGCGCCCAGGTCCGCGGCGAACTCCGCCAGGCGCTCGCCGCTCTCGTCGACCGCCTCGTTCCCAGCCGACTTCGAGGTGCTGACCGTGACGATGGCCGCGCGCACGCTCACTGGGGGTCGGAGCGGCGCCACTCGCCGCTGCGCCCCCCTGACTTCTCTCGCAGCTCGATTCGCTCGATGGCGATGCCTCGCTCGAGGCCCTTGGTCATGTCGTAGACGGTGAGTGCGGCGACCGCGCAGGCGGTCATCGCCTCCATCTCGACGCCTGTCCGGGCGACGGTCTTCGCCTCTGCGACGACCTCGACGACCCCATCCGTCGCATGCACGCGGACCTCGATGTCGACGTGTGTGAGAGGCAGGGGATGCGCGAGCGGGATCAGCTCGCCGGCGCGCTTGGCGGCCTGGATGCCGGCGATGCGGGCGGTGCCGATGACGTCGCCCTTCGGAGCATCGCGGCTCTCGATCGCGGCGGCGGTCTCGGGCGACATCCGCAACCGTGCGTCGGCAACCGCCCGCCGGGCCGTGGGGTCCTTCGACCCCACGTCCACCATCCGCGCGGCGCCCGTCTCGTCGATGTGGGTGAGGTGCGGATCTTGGTTCAAGCGCTCGCCTCGGTCTCGAGCTTCCAGATCGGCGCCTCGGACTTGATGCGGTCGATCGCCTCGCGGGCACCGGCGAATGCCTCGGCGCGATGGGGGGCGGAGACCGCTACGAGCACGCTCGCCTCCGCCGTCGGTACCAGGCCCACGCGGTGCTCGGCCGCGGCGGCGATCAGCCCGTGGCGCTCGACGCAGTCGGAGAGGATTGCCGCGATCCGCTCCTCGGCCATCTCGGCGTAGGCCTCGTAGTCGAGCTTCGGCACGTCGCGCGGGAGTCCCTGGAAGGTGACGATCGCCCCCCCGGCGGAGTCCACAACCCGGCGGGTCACCGCCTCGAGCGAGATCGGATCAGCGCCCACGCGGACGTGAATCGCGGCGCCGCCGCTGACGGGCGGCACGAGCGCCAGCTCGTCGTTCGCGGACAGCTCCGTCTCGGGCGCGGCGTAGTCGCGATTGACCGCCATTCGGACCGGCATCCGCTCCAGGACCCCGGCAAGTCCCGGCTCTTTGGCGAGGACGTCGAGGGCGTCCGCCACCGTCGCGCCCTCATCCACCTCGATCTCGACCGACTCGCGCCCGGCTCGCTGCCTCAAGACCGCGAACAACCGCACCCGGACCGTCATCGAGCGTGCCACCCGGCCATGCTAGACGCCGCCCGCGAGGATGCCCAGGGACGGCAGGAGCTCGATCTCGACCCGCTCCCCGGCCTCAACGTCCCCGCGCTCCGTGGGGACGATGGCGAAGGCGTCCGCGCCGAGCATGGAGGTGAGGACGTGCGAGGCCTGCTCCTTCGTGGGACGCGCGTGCCAGCCATCGTCGCGGGTCTCCAGCCGCACCCGCACGAAGTGGGCCCGGCCCGGATGCTTTGAGTACGGCGAGTCGAGTACTGCAGTGGTGCGATACCGCTCCGGGCTCGCGCCGGCGAGCGCGAGCAACGCCGGCCGAACGAGGAGGATGAACGTGACCACCGCCGAGACCGGGTTTCCCGGCAGCCCGAAGGCCAGCGACGCGTCGCCCGTGACGCCGAACCACGTTGGCTTCCCGGGTCGCAGTGCCAGGCCCCAGAAGACCTCCTCGACCCCCAGCTCGGCGAACGCCGAGCGCACGTGGTCGTGCTCGCCCACCGAGACGCCGCCGCACACGACCGCCACGTCGGCGTCGAGCAGACCCGCGATCGCCTCGCGGGTTGCCTCGGCGTCGTCGCCGGTGTGCGCGACGGCGCCGAGGTCGGCTCCGGCGGTGCGGGCCAGCGCCGGAACCGAGTGCGCGTTGGCGTCGCGAATCTTTCCGGGCCCGAGGTCACCGCCGGGCCCGACCAGCTCGTCGCCGGTCGTCAGAACCGCGATCCGCGGGCGACGAGCGCAGGGCACCCCGGACCGTCCCACTGCCGCCAGCACGCCGAGCTCGGATGGTCCGAGGACGGTGCCCCGCCCCAGCACGACATCGCCGGCCATTACGTCGTCGCCCGCATGGCGGAGGTCGCGCCCGGGCTCAACGGGGGAAGACACGATGATCGACCCGCCGCGGAGGTCGGCGTCCTCGAGGCGGACGATCCCGTCGCAGCCCGGCGGCATGGTGGCCCCGGTCGAGATCGCGATTGCCTCGCCCGGACCGGCGGTGCGCCCTGCCGGCGCACCCGCGCGCGACTCGTCGACCACGCGGAGGGCGACCGGCGCGTCCGGACCGGCGCGGCCGGTGTCCTCGGCCCGGACCGCGTAGCCGTCCATGGCCGAGTTGTCGAACGGCGGGACCGCATCGGCGCTGGCGACGTCGGCCGCCAGGACCCGGCCGAGCGCGTCGTCGAGTGCAACGTGCTCCCCGGGAAGCGGCGAGACCCGATCCAGCACGGTCCGCCTGGCGACCTCGATGTCGAGCAGCTCGCGAGTCATCCGCCCGGGATCATGCTGCCAGACTGAAGCCATGTCCTCCAGCTCCCACGAGGATCGTCGCAGGCACCCCATCGGGGCCGTGCTCGCCGGGGGGAGGAGCGGCCGGATGGGAGCGCCGAAGGCGGGCGTGGAGCTCGGCGGGCGCCCGCTCGTCGCCTATTCCGTCGAGACGTTGGTCGCGGCGGGGCTCGAGCCCGTGGTCGTCGCGAAGCCGCAGAGCGAGATCCCGCACGTGGATTGCCCGATCGTCCTGGACGCCGACCCGCTGCCCCATCCGGCTGCCGGAATCCTCGCCGCCCTGCGCGCCGGCGAGGGCCGACCCGCGGTCGTGGTGGCCTGCGACATGCCGTTCGTGCCGCCGGCGCTCATCGCCGCTTTGGCCGCGCTCGATGCCCACGCGGCCGTTCCTAGGGTCCGTGGCCGCATGCATCCCCTGCTGGCTCGCTACGGGCCGTCGGTCATCCCGGCGCTGGAGGCGGCGATCGAGCGCGAGGCGCCGCTGCACGAGGCGGTCGCCGCGCTCGATCCCCTGGTCCTCGGCGCCGGGGAGCTCGCCCGCTTCGGCGAGCCCGAGAGGATCACGTTCAACGTCAACGATCGCGACGACCTCGCGGCCGCCGAACGGCTGGTGGCGGTCGCCCCGAGCCGGTGAGCGAGCACGCCGAGACGGACCCCGGCACGTTCGCCGGGCGCACGTACGCGACCGTCGAGCACGATGGCCTGGTCGATCAGGTGGCGGTGGAGGAGCCGCTGGAGATCCGAGTCGACGGCCGGCCTCTGGCCGTAACCATGCGCACGCCGGGTCACGACGAGGAGCTGGCGCTCGGATTCCTGCTCGGCGAGGGGCTGATCGACGCGGCCCGGCCGGTCGCGGCGCCTTCCGACCTTGCCGCCAACGCCGTCGAGGTGACCGGGCCTCTGCTCAGTGAGCCCGGCGAGCGGCGCTTCTACACGTCCTCCTCCTGCGGTGTCTGCGGCAAGGGAGCGCTCGAGGAGGTGGCCGTCCACAGCGAGCCATCCCCCGACGGGCCGCGGGTTCCCCGCGACCTGCTGGCCGCCCTTCCCGATCGCCTTCGCCAGCCCACCTTCGAGCGCACCGGCGGGCTGCACGCCACCGGGCTCTTCGACCGCGAGGGGGAGCTCCTCATCGCGCGCGAGGACGTCGGCCGGCACAACGCGATGGACAAGGTGATCGGCCGTGCCCTCCTGGACGGGATGGTCCCGCTGGCCGAGCGCGCCCTCTGCGTGAGCGGGCGGCTGTCGTTCGAGCTCGTTCAGAAGGCGGCGGTGGCGGGTGCTCCGATCCTCGTCGGCGTGGGGGCGCCAAGCTCCCTGGCGGTGGAGCTGGCCGCCGACCGGGGCATGACCCTCGGGGGGTTCGCGCGCGGCGGGCGGGTGAACGTCTACGCGGGAGCGGGGCGGGTCGCGGGGTAAACCACCGCCTGGATCGGCTGGCTGGCTATGCCATGAGTGCCACCGAAGCAAGTCAGGGTCGGAAGGTCGGGCAGCGCAGAATGGCTGATTGCCTACTCCCGCAGCCCGGCCGCTTCGAGGGCTACTCAGGCGCTCGGATCGGTCACGCAGACGGTCATCTGCGAGGTCAATTCGCTCAAGAACGCTTGGCCACCGTCGTCGGCCACCGTTCGCGCAAAGTGGTCGCCTGATATGAAGATCTCCTCTTCCGCCCAGAACCACTGGGCGCCATCGACCCACGGCACGTCGTAGTGGAGGGCGAGAGCGAGCGCCTCCGTGGAGGACGGGAGGCGCAGCCCCCTGTTGGCGCAGTAGTACTGGGCCCCCGGCCAGTTCCGGGCCTGGCCATCCGAGCCGGCGCAGATCCGCCCGTAGCGAGCCGTGAACGGCGGCTCACAGGTGTCGACGCCACTTCTGTTGCGGATGTCGGCTCCGGTCAGCGAGTTGTCCGCCACGTCGAAGCTGTTGAGCGTTCCAGGGATGATGTTGGCGTGCTTGCCCGTTGGCGGCTTGTGGCCGGAGATCGTCCCCGGTCCCACCTGGCTGTTGGAGGAGATGACCTAGGAGGCGAGTGCAGTGCCGCCGCCGAGGACAAGGAACAGCGCCAAGGTGGCAACGACGTTGGCGTAGGTCAGACGGCTGCGAATACGACCCATGGCTCCTCCTTGAATCGGCCTGTGTGCGGCGACGATCTGTCAGGCGTGCGCTACGACCTCGCGCACCTCAATGTCCTTAACCGTGACCACGTCAGGAACCATCGACGGGACCCTCTCGCTCATGGCGTTGGCGGCTTCCTCGGACTCGAAGACGACCATCCCCAGGCCCGAGTCGTCCTTTCGCGTCCAGTACCCGGCTACGAACCCCGGGGCCTGCGATACCCCGGGTACTACCTGCTCGCGCAGATGGCTCTCGGCGACCTCGCGGTCACTTATCGAGACCATAACGACGACTGCGTGCATGACGCCCCTCCTTGGTAGTTCGAACTCCAGCCGACCCTATCCCACAGGGGGCAACCCGAAAACCCCTGGACGCTCAGTCGTCGGCCGCGGGGCTGATCCCCTTGGCGATCTCCCGGAGCGACCCGGCCGAGCGACCCGTCTGACCGCCGATCCAGCACGCCACGGGAGCGGCGGTTCGCTCCGAGCCGTGGGCGGCGATCGCCGCCAGCTTGAGGATCTGGTCGAGCTCTTCGTCGGATGGCGGCTGCGCGCCTACCTCGGCGGCGAATCGGCGTACCCATTCCTCGGCGGTCATCTATCTCATGCTCCTAGCGGTCTCGGGGGCGGCCGAATCCTGCCACTCGGATAGCGGCGCGGGCGGCGCGCCGATTCGCCGACGCAGGAGCGCCCGGAGCGCCAGCACCGCGATCCCGGCGCCCGCGCCGATGGCGAGGTTCCCAGTGAGCAGCGTGATGAGCCCGATCCCGGCCGCCAGGACCCGGTCGTCCAGTCGCTCGAGCTGGCCGGCGAGGACCCCGTGCTGGATCGCGACGAACAGGAGCATCCCGGCGAGCGCCGCCGGTGCGAGCAGGTGCAGGAATACCGGCAGCGATGCGCCGAGGACGACGCCCAGCACTACGTACAGCGCCCCGACCATCAGCGTGGCGCCGGCCGTCCTCGCGCCGAGCCGGTAATGGGCGGTGACTCCGCCGGCTCCGTGGCAGACCGGGAGGCCGCCCGTCAAGCCCGCGGCGACGTTGGCGATCGAGATCGAGGATGCGAGCCGCGGTGGGTCAACGCGCCGCGCCCGCTTGCCGAAGTAGGCGCGTTCCGCGTCCGCGGTCGCGACGACCGAGTTGCCGAAGGTAAGGGGGATCTGCGCGAGCACCAGCGCCGTGAGGGCGGTTGCGAAATCAGGCCCGTTTGGCAGCGACCACGAGATCCCCTCGGGGCCTAACCCGACTCCGGAGGGCAGGCCGTCGACTCCGATGCCGATCGCCGCGCCCGCACCGAGAACCATGAGGCTTCCGGGAAGCCATCGGTCGCCCGCGACGCCGAGAAGCACCACGCAGCAGGCGGCGGCGATGAACAGGCTCACGGTCGGATCGATCGGCGGCAGCCCGTCCCAATTTCCCTTCTGCGCAAGCTCGATCGCCGCCTTGGCCAGCAGGAGCGCGACGCTCGCCTGGATGCCCCGCACGAGCGCGGTGGGGAAGCGCTGCGCCAGCCATCCCGCCGTCCCCGTGGCGGCCAGGAGCGCCATCGCCGCGGCCATCAGGAGGGCGCCCGCCGCCAGCGTCTCGGCGTTCAGGTGCAGGGCGATCGCGGCGGCGGCGAACGCCTTCAGCGGCTGCACGGGCACCGGAACCCGGAAGTAGAGCGCGGTGCCCATGTAGACGAGGCCGGCCACGGCGAACACGGCCGTCGCGTTCAGGCCGTTGAGTGTGATCATGGCGACCGCGATTGGGATGAATAGGCCGGCGTCGCCGAGCCCACCGCCGAGCTCCCGAACGCTGAATCGCAACGGGCGCTCAGCCTCCGATGGCGCTCATGGTCCGAGGCGGCGGGCGGAACCCGGGCTCGTTGACGTGGTGCTTGAGCTCCTTTCTCCAGACCGCGTCGCGGACGATGGCCTCGAGGTCCGCGTCGGTCGCCCCGGCGCGCATCGGGTCCCTGAGATCCGTCTCGTGCACCGAGAAGAGGCAAGTCCGGAGCTTGCCGTCGGCCGTGAGCCGGATGCGGTTGCAATCCGCGCAGAACGGTTCCGACACCGGGCTGACGAATCCGATCTCGCCCCGCCCATCGCGGAAGCGGAAGACCCGCGCGGTGGCGTGCGGCTCGCGAGGAACTTCCTCGAGCGGATGGGCGGTCCGGATGATCGACCGGATCTCCGCACCTGTGAGGACGGCGTCGGGCTTCCACGCGCGGTCGCCGTCGAGCGGCATGAACTCGATGAACCGCACCTGGTAGTCCGTCGATCGCGCCAGCTCGCAGAACCGCATCACCTCGTCCTCGGTGAAATCGCGCATCGCGACCGCGTTGACCTTGACCGGGCGGACCTCGGGATGCGACGCGATGGCCTCCAGGCCCGCCAGCACCTGCCCCAGCGAGTCGCGGCGCGTGATGCGGAAGAAGCGGTCGCGGGCCAGCGCATCGATCGAGACGTTGACGCGCTGAATCCCGGCGGCCACGAGCGCCGCCGCATGACGCTCGAGCAGGTAGCCGTTTGTGGTCAGGGAAAGGTCGCGCAAGCCGTCGACCGCTGCGAGCATCGCGACGAGCCGCGGGAAGTCCCGCCGCACCAGCGGCTCGCCGCCCGTGAGCCGAACGTCCTCGATGCCCATGCCCGCCAGGAGCCGCACCAGCCGATGAATCTCCTCGAAGCTCAGGATTCCGTCCCTCGGCAGCCACTCGATCCCGTCCGCCGGCATGCAGTACTGGCAGCGGAAGTTGCACCGGTCGGTGACCGACACCCTCAGGTCCGAGATCCGTCGTCCGTGGGCGTCATACAGCGGATCGGGGCTCATCGCCTCCCCAACGATACGGAGTTTGAGAGGCGCGTCAACGGGTGATATGGATAGCGCCCAGACCACCTCGAGGAGGGAATCGCTGACCTTCGATCTGCCCCTGTTTCGCCAGCTTCGCGGCGATCCGACCGCTCGGGGAGCGGCCGCCAAGTCGAAGCGGTCTGCTGCCCTCGAGCCGCGAACGAAGACGGCCGATCGCATGGTGCGCTCAATCTGCCCCTACTGCGCCGTGGGGTGCGGGCAGCGCGTCTACGTCAAGGACGAGCGGGTGATCCAGATCGAGGGCGATCCTGACAGCCCCATCTCCCGCGGCCGTCTATGCCCGAAAGGCTCGGCATCCCGGGAGCTCGTCACGAGCCCCCTGCGCGAGCAGAAGGTCAAGTACCGCCGGCCCCACGGGACGGAATGGGAGGAGCTCGACCTCGAGACCGCGACCGACATGATCGCCGACCGGGTCGTCGCCGCCCGCGATGCGACGTGGGAGGACACGGTCGCGGGAGATCGGGAGCTCAGGCTCAACCGCACCCGCGGCATCGCGGTGCTCGGTGGCGCCACGCTGGACAGCGAGGAGAACTACCTGATCAAGAAGCTCTTCACGGCGCTGGGCGCGATCCAGATCGAGAACCAGGCGCGCATATGACACTCCTCCACCGTCCCCGGTCTGGGGACGTCGTTTGGAAGGGGTGGCGCCACCACCTTCCAGCAGGACCTGCAGAACTCCGACTGCATCGTGATCATGGGGTCGAACATGGCCGAGTGCCACCCGGTCGGCTTCCAGTGGGTGGTCGAGGCCAAGGAGCGCGGCGCGAAGGTCATCCACGTCGATCCCCGTTTCACTCGCACGAGCGCGCTCGCTGACCTTCACGTGCCACTCCGAGCTGGGACGGACATCGCCTTCCTCGGCGGCATCGTCAACTACATCTTCGAGAACCAGTGCTGGTTCGACGAGTACGTCAAGACGTACACGAACGCGCCGGTGATCGTTCACGACGAGTTCCGCGACACCGAGGATCTCGACGGCCTCTTCTCCGGGTTCGTGGCCGAGGACGGCCTCTACGACATCGAGAGCTGGGGTTACGCCGGCACCAAGCCGCGGGCCGCGGGCGGACGGAAGGAGCAGGCGGCCGAAGTGTCCGGCGAGCAGTCACACGGGGCTCACGGAATCGACCTCGACCACGGCGACCCTCCGGAAATGGACGAGTCCCTTCAGGACCCGCGCTGCGTCTTCCAGCTCCTCCGAAGGCACTTCTCTCGGTACACCCCGGAGGTCGTCGCCCGCATCTGCGGCGTGTCCCCCGAGCAATTCCTGGAGGTCGCCGCGGCGCTGTGCGAGAACTCGGGTCGCGAGCGAACATCCGCGATCGTATACTCGGTCGGCTGGACCCAGCACACCGTGGGCGTCCAGTACATCCGGGCGGCGTCGATCATCCAGCTTCTGCTCGGGAACATGGGCCGCCCGGGCGGCGGCATCCTCGCGCTCCGTGGGCACGCGAACATCCAGGGATCCACGGACATCCCGACGCTCTTCAACATCCTCCCGAGCTACATCCCGATGCCGCACCCCGAGGGCCACGGGAATCTCGAGGACTTCATCGAGAACAACCGGCCGACGACCGGCGTCTGGGGTGAGCTTCGCTCGTACACGATCAGCCTCCTGAAGGCGTGGTGGGGCGACGCCGCCACCGAGGACAACGAGTTCTGCTTCGACTACCTGCCGCGAATCACGGGCGACCACTCCAACTACACGACGATGCTCCGCATGCTGAATGGGGAGGTGAAGGGATTCTTCGTCGTCGGGGAGAACCCGGCCGTCGGCTCGGCGAACGGCAAGCTCAACCGCAAGGCGATGGCGAGTCTCGACTGGCTCGTCGTTCGCGATCTCTACGAGATCGAGACCGCGTCGTTCTGGAAGGACTCACCCGAGATCGAGACGGGCGAGCTACGGACCGAGAACATCGGCACGGAGGTCTTCCTCCTCCCGGCCGCCGCGCACACCGAGAAGGACGGCTGCTTCACCAATACGCAGCGGCTGCTGCAATGGCACGAGAAGGCCGTCGACCCGCCTGGGGACTGCCGCTCGGACCTCCACTTCTTCTACCACCTGGGGTTGAAGATCCGCGAGAACCTACGCGGCTCCCGCAAGCATCGCGACCGCCCGATCAAGAACCTCACCTGGGACTATCCGACCCAAGGGCAGCACGACGACCCGGACGCCGACGCGATCCTGCAGGAGATCAACGGGTTCGACGCGGACGGCAATCACATCTCCAAGTACCAGGAGCTGGAGCCGGACGGCTCCACCAGCTGCGGCTCGTGGCTCCACGCGGGGATCTACAAGGACGGCGTCAATCAGCCCGCGCGCCGCAGGCCGTGGAGGGAGCAGACCTGGGTCGCGCGAGAGTGGGGGTGGGCGTGGCCCGCCGACACGCGCATCCTCTACAACCGGGCCTCGGCGGATCCGGATGGGAGGCCCTGGTCGGAGCGCAAGCGCTATGTCTGGTGGGAGCCCGACGACGGCGAGTGGAGCGGGTTCGACCACCCGGACACCGGCAAGCCCGACAAGCCTCCGGACTACGAGCCCTCTCGCAAGGACAAGAAGGGGATCGCTGCGCTGCGCGGGGATTCGCCGTTTATCGCGCACCCCGACGGAAGGGGTTGGCTGTTCGTGCCGGCCGGACTCGTCGACGGGCCGCTCCCCGTCCACTACGAGCCGCAGGAGTCGCCGTTCGGCAATCCGCTGTACCGGCAGCAGCGAAACCCGCTGCGACAGCGCTACGAGCACGACGACAATCCGTATAACCCGTTCGCCGACGAGCCCGGTGCCGGGGCGTATCCGTACGTGATCACGTCGTACCGGCTCACCGAGCACCACACGGCCGGCGGAATGTCCCGCACCCTGTCGTACCTGTCGGAGCTCCAGCCCGAGCTGTTCTGCGAGGTGAGCCCGGAGCTGGCGGCGGAGCGAGGGCTCGAGCACGGTGGGTGGGCAACGATCGTCACGTCCAGGACCGCGATCGAGGCGCGCGTGATGATCACCGAGCGCATCAAGCCGCTAGCCCTGAACGGTGAAGTCGTGCACCAGGTCGGAGTTCCCTATCACTGGGGAAACCGCGGGCTCGCGAAGGGCGACGTCGTGAACGACCTGTTCTCGCTCGCACTCGATCCGAACGTCCACATCCAGGAGGTCAAGGCGGCGACGTGCGACGTCGTGCCGGGGCGTAGGCCGCGGGGCGAGGAGCTATTGGAGTTCGTGGCGGGCTATCGCACGCGGGCTCTGTCTCCGGCGTCCGGCGCCCAACGGGCGGAGGGCAACAGGTGAACGGCCACGTCGTCGAGACCCCGACGTGGCCCGGTAGCTACGGGGACGAGGCCAAGCCCCGGGTGGGGTTTTTCACGGACACCTCTGTCTGCATCGGATGCAAGGCGTGCGAGGTCGCCTGCAAGGAGTGGAACGACGTGCCGGCCGAGCCGCTCGGCTTCACCGGCGAGTCCTACGACAACAGCGGCGACCTGGGTGCCAACCGGTGGCGACACGTCGCGTTCATCGAGCAGAAGGTGCCCGTGGACGGTGTGGCCGAGGCAGCGCCGGACTCCTGGGTGGAGGAGGCGTCGCGTCAGCAGCTCGTCGAGCACGGGCTCGAGCCGCACGAAGACGGCTCAGGGTTCCGGTGGCTCATGAGCTCCGACGTCTGCAAGCACTGCACCGAGGCTGGGTGCCTGGACGTGTGCCCGACCGGCTCGCTGTTCCGGACCGAGTTCGGGACTGTGGTCGTGCAGGAGGACATCTGCAACGGGTGCGGCTACTGCGTCGTGGCATGCCCGTTCGGGGTGCTGGACCAGCGCAAGGACGACGGTCGCGTGTGGAAGTGCACCCTCTGTTACGACCGTATCGGTGACGACATGGAACCGGCGTGCGCGCAGGCCTGCCCCACCGACTCCATCCAGTTCGGTCCGCTCGACGAGCTCCGCGACCGTGCCGATCGCCGCGTCGAGGAGCTCAAGGGACGCGGCCACGACGACGCGCGGCTTTACGGGCATGACACCGACGACGGCGTGGGGGGCTTCGGCGCCTTCTTCCTGCTCCTCGACGAGCCCGAGGTCTACGGGTTGCCGCCGGACCCCGTCGTCCCAACTCGCCACCTGCGGCGCAACTGGCTGGCAGCGGCGGGCGCCGCCGCGGCGCTGGCGGCGGGGGTCGCCGCCTCGTTCGTGGGCGAGGCCAGATGACGAGGGAAAACGACGGATCGGGTGACGTCCGTGGCGACGTGCGGCGCGCGGTTCCCGAGGAGCCGACGTACGTTCACGGGGGCGCCCCCGGGGCGGGACCGCGCACGACGCAGACGACCCCCAGCCGAGTCGGTGATCGTCGCGGGGGAAGACGGCGACGAGAGGGCGGCGAGCGCGCGATGGTGCCCCGGGAGAAGCCCTCGTCCTATTACGGCCGCCCGGTCATCAAGCCGCCGGTGTGGACATGGGAGATTCCCACCTACTTCTTCACCGGTGGGCTCGGCGGCGCGTCGGCGACGTTCGCGCTGGCCGCGCAGCTGACCGGCAACCGCGAGCTTGCGCGCCGGTCATGGCTGATCGCGCTCGGGGGGATCTCCGTGAGCCCGCTCCTGCTCACGTCCGATCTCGGAAGGCCGATGCGGTTCCTGAACATGCTGCGCGTCTTCAAGGTGACCTCGCCCATGAGCGTCGGATCGTGGGTCCTGACGATCGCCGGCGCCGTGACCGCACCCGCGGCGGCAAGCTCGGTGCTGGGACGACCGCGGAGACTTGGCCGGATTGCTCAATACGTCGCGGGCGCGCTCGGCCTCCCGGTCGCGACCTACACAGCAGTGCTCGTTTCGAACACCGCCGTCCCGGTGTGGAGCGAGGCGCGCTGGGAGCTGCCGCTCAGCTTCGCGGCCAGCGCCGCCGCCAGCGCGGGCGCCGCCGCGACGCTGGCGACGCCACGCGAGCTGGCCGCGCCGGCGCGGCGCCTGGCGATCGGCGGCGCGGTGGTCGAGTCGGTTGTGACCGAGATCATGGAACGGCGGCTGGGCGAGCTGGGGGAGCCGTATCGCGAGGGAGTAGCCGGCAAGCTCGCCAACGCGGCGAAGGGCCTGACCCTCGTTGGCGCCACGTTGATGGCGGTCGGAGCCCGGCGCTCGCGCCCGGTGATGGCCGCCGGAGCGGTCTGCCTGCTGGCGGGCTCGGCCTGCGAGCGCTGGACCGTGTTCAAGGCCGGCTTCGCCTCGGTGAAGGACCCGAAGTACACGGTCGGTCCGCAACGCGACCGCGTGACGGATCGGGCCTCCTAAGCGCGCGGCGGGCTATTCGACTTCGATGCGACCGGGCGGTCCGTCGACCAGCACGCCGACGCGAATGCCCGGAGCGCTCGAGTCTCGGTCCGGCGGCACGGCGACCAGCAGCCCGCCCGAGGTCATCGCGTCGGTCAGCAGGACTCGGCGCTCTCGGGGCACGGCCGGGGACCAGTCGGTGAACTCCGCGGCGTCGGCGGCGTTGCGCCGGCTTCCGCCGGCGATGCACAGCTCATCGGCGGCAAGCTCCTCCGCTCCCTCGATCACGGGAACCGCGCCGGCTTCGACGCGCGCGAGAAGGCCGCTTGCCTCGCACAGCTCGTGCAGATGACCCAGGAGCCCGAACCCGGTGACGTCGGTCATCGCGTGCGCCCCCGCGGCCACCGCCGCTCGCGACCCGTCCTCGTTCAGCTCCGTCATCGTCGCGACCGCGCGGGCGATCAGTCCATCGTCCGCCAGACGGCGCTTGGCAGCCGTCGTGATCAGGCCGCCCCCGATCGGCTTCGTCAGGAACAGCTCGTCGCCGGCCCGCCCGCCGGCGTTGGTGATCACGGCGTCCGGATGGACCGTCCCGGTGACGGATAGCCCGTACTTGGGCTCCGGGTCGTCGATGGAATGGCCGCCGCCGATTGACACTCCTGCCCGCTCGGCGACGTGATGTCCGCCGCGCAGGATCTCGCGGAGCGTTTCGGCTCCGTGCTCGGCCAGCGAGAATGCCACGAGGTTGAGGGCCAGGACCGGCTCGGCGCCCATCGCGTAGATGTCCGACAGCGCATTCGCCGCCGCTATCCGACCGAAGTCGTAGGGGTCGTCCACGATCGGCGTGAAGAAGTCCGCGCTCTGCACCAAGGCCACCTCGGGGCTCACCCGGTAGACCGCTGCGTCGTCCGCGGTGTCGGCGCTCACCAGCAGATCCGGGTCATTCGGCTTGGGAAATCCGGCCAGCGCCCCCCGCAGATCGGAAGCGGACATCTTGCAGGCGCAACCCGCTCCGTGTGACAGCGTCGTCAGGCGCACTCGTTCGGTGCTCGTGGCCACGGTGCCAGAGTACTCTCGGCCCGTGGATGAGCGACTACGCGGCCTCCCGTCGGTGGAGCGCCTGGCCTCCGCTATCGACGGCCTGCCACGATCGACGGCGGTCGCGGCGTCGCGGCGGGAGCTCGAGGAGCAGCGGTCGCGCATTCTCGCCGGCGAGGACGCCGAAACCGACTTCGACCAGCTCGTCCGCGCCGCGGCACGGCACGGCGCCGACCTCGCAGCGGGATCGTTGCGGCCCCTGATCAACGCGACCGGGGTCATTCTCCACACGAACCTCGGCCGCGCGCCGCTGGCTCCAGACGCGGCGGAGGCGGCCGCGCGGATCGGCGCCCGCTACTCGAACCTCGAGCTGGACCTGGAGAGCGGGAACCGCGGCAGCCGCCAGGTTCACGTCGAGCCGCTCCTTCGCGAGTTGTCGGGCGCCGAGGCCGCGATGGCGGTCAACAACAACGCGGCGGCCGTGTTCCTGGCGCTCGCCGCCGTTGCCCGTGGGCGCGAGGTCGTCATCGGTCGGGGCCAGCTCGTCGAGATCGGGGGGTCGTTCCGCATCCCGGAGATCCTGGAGCAGTCGGGTGCTCGCCTGGTGGAGGTGGGGACGACGAACCGCACCCGGGCCGCGGACTACGCAGCGGCCATCGGGCCGGGCACCGCCGCCGTCATGCGCGTGCACCAGTCGAACTTCCGCACCGTCGGGTTCACCGAGGAGGTGCCGCTGGGCGAGCTGCGGGACGTCGCCCGGTCTCGCGGCGTAGCCCTGATCGACGACCTGGGCTCCGGCGCGCTCGAGGCGGTAGGTGACGAGCCCACCGTCCGCGCGAGCGTGCACGCGGGCGCCGACCTCGTCTGCTGGTCCGCCGACAAGCTCTTGGGCGGACCCCAGGCTGGGATCCTCACGGGAACGGCGGGGGTCGTGGAGAGGTGCCGCTCTCACCCGCTCGCCCGGGCGCTGCGGCTCGACAAGCTCCAGCTCGCCGCCCTCGAGGCGACGCTCCGGCTGTATCGCGACCATGGTCCCGACGCGATCCCGGCGCTCGCGATGCTCCGTGCGGGCGAGGTCGAGCTGACCGCGAGAGCCGAGCGAATGTCGGCCGCCATCGGGAGCGCCGCCGCCGTTCGGCGGTCGACCTCGCGCGCCGGTGGTGGCTCGTTGCCGCTGATGGAGCTGGAGGGCCCGGTGTGCGCCGTCGATCCGGGCCAGGGCGGCGCCGACGCGCTGACGATCGCGCTCCATGGAAATGACCCTCCGGTGATCGCCCGGGTGGAGGATGGCCGGGTGCTGCTGGACCCGCGCACGATGAGCGACGACGAGGCCGACGACGCGGCGGCCGCGGTGCGCAACCTGCTCGCCTGAATGGGCCCCGGGGAGCACATTCCGCTGACCCTCGGGACGGCGGGACACGTCGACCATGGCAAGACCGCGTTGATCGAGGCGCTGACGGGAGTCAACACCGACCGGCTCGCCGAGGAGCGGCGGCGCGGGCTCTCGATCGAGCTCGGATTCGCGGAGCTGGAGCTCGATGACGGCCACTCCGTGGGGGTCGTCGACGTCCCCGGACACGAGCGCTTCATCCGGACGATGGTCGCTGGTGCCACCGGCGTCGACATGTTCCTGCTGGTCGTCGCCGCCGACGAGGGCGTGATGCCCCAGACGCGCGAGCACGTCGCCGTCCTCGAGGCGCTGGAGGTGGGGCGCGGCGTGATCGCCCTGACGAAGTGCGACCGGGCCGACGACGACGCGCGGAGTCTGGCCGGCGACGAGGCGCGGGCGCTCTTGCCCCAGGTTCCGCTGGTCGAGGTCAGCGCGGTCACCGGCGTGGGGCTCGACCGGCTACGCGCAGAGCTGACGAGCCTGGCGGCCGAGATCGAGGAGGAGCGAGCCGGGCGTGGGGGGCACGCCGCGGGACCGGTCGTCCTGCATGTCGATCGCTCGTTCACGTTGCGCGGCATCGGGACCGTCGTCACCGGGACGTTGTGGAGCGGCCCCGTGAGCCCGGGCGAACGGGTCCGGGTCCTGCCCCGGGACATCGACGCCCGCGTTCGCCGGGTGCAGGTTCACAGCCGCGACGTCGAGTTGGGGCGGCCGGGCCAGCGCGTGGCGCTCAACCTGAGCGGCGTGGCGTCGCAGGACGTCGCCCGCGGCGACGTGATCACCTCGGCCCGCTGGGGGCTGCGGCCGTCCTATCGGCTCGACGTCGAGCTCGGCTTGCTGGGCGGAGCGGACGCCATCGAGGGCCGTCGCGTCCAGGTTCACCACGGCACCCGGGCCGCGCCCGCGCGCGCCGTCGACCTCGGCGACGGTCTGGCCCAGCTGCGCCTGGAATCGCCGCTGGTCGCGAGATCCGGGGACCGCCTGGTACTCAGAGGGATCGCGCCCGCGGCAACGATCGGCGGGGGACGAGTGCTCGACCCGACGCCCCGACGCCACGGGCCGCGGTCGAACGCCCGCGATCGCCTGCTGGCGATCCGCGAGCAGGGTCTCGATGCGGTCGTGGCCGAGGAGACGCGGCGGCACGCGGAGACCGAGCGAGCTCGGAGCGCCCGGCGGGATCGCGCGGCGCACGCCGAGCGCCGCCGCCCACTCGACGACCGGGCGCGGGCCCTGCTCGCTCTTCTGGAGGCCGATGGTCCCGAGCCCCGCCCGCCGCGCGCGCTCGGCGAGCGCATCGGCATCGCGCCCCGGGATGCCGTCGCTGGGCTTGATCGCCTGGTCACCCATGACGAGGCGGTTCGGGTCGCCCCGGACGTCTACTACGCGACGGGCGCGCTCGAGGAACTCCGCGCCCGCGCCCTCGAGCTCGCCCGGATCCGAGGGGAGATCACTCTCCCCGAGCTTCGCGACGCGCTGGGGACTTCGCGCAAGTACGCCCAGGCGCTGCTGGAGCACCTCGACGCGACCAAGGTCACCGTCCGCCACGGCGACCGCCACGTGCTGCGGCGGGTCACCTAGGCCGGGCTAGGCTTGCCGCGGGGCGGCAGGGGTCTGGTGGCCCGTCTGGTCTTCAAAGCCAGCAGGGCGGTGCAGCCCACCGCTTGGAAGGTTCGATTCCTTCGCCGCCTCGTGCCCGCCGATGCGTGACTCGACACCGACAAGCCCGCTCCGTCTCGCTTCGCTGCTCCTGCCGCCGCTGGTCCTGATGGCGGTCATCTTCTATCTCTCCGCCCAGCCGAGCGCCGCCCAGTATCCGGACTGGGAGGTCGCTCTGCGGAAGCTGGGACACGCGGGCGGTTATGCCGTGCTCGCGTTTGCCTGGTGGCGGGCCTTCCGCGGCCTCCTGCCCACCAGCCGTCGTTTCGCGGCGATCGTGGCGGCCGTCGTGGTGAGCCTCGCCTACGCCGCCTCCGACGAATTCCACCAGAGCCTCGTCACCAGCAGGCACGGCACTCCGATCGACGTGCTGATCGACTCGATCGGAATCGCCGCCGCCGCCATGCTTGCCGTGCGGCTCTCCCGCCCGCCGGCACCGGGCTAGACGGCGATCGACCGGGAGCGGTCAGTCGGGAACGGCCGCGACCGCGTCGCCGACCGCTATCTCACCCTCGGTCAGAATGGTCGCGCGCAATCCCCCGCGGTGGACGAGCCCGCGAATCACCCCCGGTTGGGTGAGCCTCTCAAGACGGCGGCAAGGCTCGCAGAGCTCGATCGCCTCGCACTCGACGTCGCCCACTCGAAAGCGCTTGCCGTCGAGCCGGTTCAGGTCGATGCCACTGGTCGCGAGGTTGCGGCGCGACTCGGCCGCGGTCAGGACGATGTCGTGCTCGGCGGCGAGCTGGTCGAGGGCCTCGATCGCGATCAGCGTGAGTTCGCAATCGCCCTTGGGCCGTTTCGCCCCGTCGCCGTAGAAGTTCCGATCGCCCTCGAGCCCGCTGCCGGGGATCGCCCGGACGCGGCCGACCGATCGCGGGAGCACCTTGTGCTCGGCCGAGATGTTGATCTCGACAACCTCTCCGGTGAGCTCCGCTGGCACGGCGCCGAGGCTAGCGGCCTCGCTCCGCTCGTACGGCCTAGCGCTCCGGCGGGTCGTCGCGGCGGGCGCGGTCGCGGTTGCGGGGTGGGTGGGGGTCGCTGGTCGTCGGGTCGCGCGGTGCCGGATCACCGGAGCGCTCGGCCTCCGGGTCGGCGGGGTCGGCCGGGGTATCGACGCTGGCCGGATCCCGCGGGTCGGGACGCTTGTCGTACGGGTCCGGCCACTCGGTCGGATCGGGATCCGAGACCGGGTTCGACGGGCGCTTCGGTGGATCCGTGGGATCGCCGGGGGGCGGGAGGTCCCTGCCACCTCTGTGGTCGCGCTCCACCTGTTCGCGAACCTGGCGGTCGGCCTCGCTCTCGGGGTGCTTCGGTTGATCGCTCATGGACGACCCCCTACCCCGGTCGCGAGCTCGCGAACGCGCATGGGGCCACCGCTGCGTGGATCGAGCGGTGGTGTCGGGAAGCCGCGACTGTTCCTGATCCCGTCCAGAAGCTCCAGCAGGGCGTCGGCCGAGCTGTGGACCGGACTCCAGCCGAGCTCGGTTCTGGCACGGCTCGTATCCATGATCGGCACCGCCAGGGCCATGTCGACCCATCCGGGCGGCGTGGGCTGCAGTCGAAGTCGCCACGTGACCGCAGCGCCGGCACGCAGGACGCCGGCGGGAATCTTCACGCGACGGGCGCCGAGCAGATCCGCGAGCCGCGCCGGGTCCAGCACCGGCTCCGAGGCGATGTTGAACGCTCCCCGTCCTTCGCCCTTGACCGCGAGGCGGTATGCCTGGGCGACGTCGTCGGCGTGTACGGCCTGGAAGCGCAGCCTCGGGACGTCGGGAACCACGGGAATCAGGCGGTCGCGCACCAAGCGGCTGGGCAGCAGCGGCCCGGCGAAGTAGCGGCGAATCTCGCTCGCCGCCTCGCGCTTGAAGATCAGACCCGGCCGCAGCCGCACGACGCGGATGCGGTCGTGCCCTCTTTCGAAATCGTCGAGAAGGCTTTCGACCTCGGCCTTATGTCGTGCGTAGAACGACGTGGGGGTGCCGCCCGCCGGCCAGGATTCGTCGACCGCCCGATCCTTGGGCCCCTCCGAGTAAGCGCCCACCGACGACGCGTAGACGAGGACCGGCACATCGGCGCGAGCGACGGCCTCGAACACCCGGGCGCTTCCATCCACGTTGATGCGGCGAAGGGTCGCCTGGTTCCTCGAGGGCTGGATCGCCCAGGCGAGATGGATGACGGCGTCGGCCCCTTGGAAGTGCGGCGCCAGCTCGTCCTCGCCGACGTCCGCCGCGACCCACCGGGTCTTCGGTACCTCGAGCTGTGGTCGACGGCGGGCGATGCCGATGATGGACTCGACATCCGGATCGGCAGCCAGCGCGGCGAGGACGCTGGTGCCGACGTTCCCGCTTGCTCCCACGACCACGATCCGCATGCGAATCGCGTACCCGGGCGCGTTGGCCGGAAACGACGCGGGGGTTCCAGTCGCCTACTGCAGCCGGCGGTACTTGCGCACGCAGAGTGGGACGAACACCAGCAGGATGCCCCCGGTCCACGCCAGCATCTGCCATAGCGAGTCGCCGAGGGCGCCACCGATCGCCAGCGCCCGGGCGGCGTCGGCAGTTGCGGTGACCGGGCTGACGTCGGCGATGCTCTGAAGCCACGACGGCATGGTGTCCACCGGAACGAAGATCGAGCTCGCGAAGACCAGCGGGAAGATCGCGACGAACCCCGCCGACTGCGCCGCCTCGGGCCCCTTTGAGATCAGACCGACGTAGGCGAAGATCCAGCTGAGGGCGAACCCGAATGCCGCCACGACGAGGATCGAGGCGATCGCCGACGGGACGCCCTCCCCGAAACGGAAGCCGATCGCATACCCCACCGCGAGCATGATCGCGATCACGAAGAGGTTGCGAACCAGGTCCGCGAGCGTCCTCCCGGCCAGCACGGCCGAGCGCGCCATGGGCATCGACCGGAAGCGGTCGATGACCCCGCGCTGCATGTCCTCGGAGAGGCCGATCGCCGTCTGGGTGGCCCGAAACGCCGTTGACTGGATGAAGATGCCGGGCAGCAGGAAGTCCTTGTAACTGACCCCGGCCGGCAACGAGCCGCCGATCGCCCCGGCGAACACGAACGAGAACAGCAGCACGAACATGATCGGCTGGACCGTGGAGAACAGCAGCAGCTGCGGCTGGCGGACGAAGTGGCGCATGTTGCGCCCGGCGACGACGTAGCCGTCGCGAAGCGTCCAGCCGAGGCGCCTGATCATCAGCGCGGCGCCCCCGCGGCCTCGCGCTCTTCGGTCACGAACTCGTCGGTCGTGGGCTCTGCGCCCTCCTCCGTGGCCGGCGCGCCGGTGAGCGTGAGGAACACGTCGTCCAGGGTCGGCCGGCGAAGCCCGAGATCGCTGACGGGGATGTCCGCCTCCCGGAGCGCGCGGGCTGCGCTCTCGATCATCGTGATCCCGTCCTGCGGCGCCGAGAGGGTCAGCTCCCGCGCCGACGGGGACGGCTCCGGCGTGCCGCAGCCGAGCTGTGTCAGGGCGTCGATCGCCCGCGGGCGGTCACCGGTATTGCTGAGCCGAACCTCGATCATCTGTCCTCCGACGGAGTCTTTGAGCTCGTCGCCGGTGCCCTCGGCGATCACGTAGCCGTGGTCGATCACCGCGATCCGGTCCGCAAGCTGATCCGCCTCCTCCAGGTACTGGGTCGTGAGCAAAAGGGTCGTCCCCTCCCGCACGAGGTCCCTGAGCACCTCCCAGATCTGGTTGCGGCTGCGCGGATCGAGTCCGGTGGTGGGCTCGTCGAGGAACAACATCCGCGGCTGCGTGAGCAGGCTGGAGGCGAGATCGAGCCGGCGCCGCATACCGCCCGAGTAGGTCCTCGCGGTCCGATCACCGGCGTCGGCGAGATCGAAACGCTCCAGGAGCTCGTCTGCCCGGCGGCTGGCCTCGTCTCGCCTCAGGCGAAACAGCTGCCCGAACATTCGCAGGTTCTCACGGCCGGTGAGGAGCTCGTCGATGGCCGCGAACTGACCGGTGAGGGCGATCATCTCGCGCACCTGGCTCGCTTCGTGGACTACGTCGTGCCCGAAGACGGAAGCGCTTCCGGAGTCCGGCGTCAGCAGGGTGGCGAGCACCCGCACCATCGTCGTCTTGCCGGCGCCGTTGGGTCCCAGCAGGCCGAGAACGGATCCCTCCTCGACGGCGAGGTCGACACCGCCCAACGCGACGGTCGAGCCGAAGCGCTTGACGATCCCTTCGGCTTGAACCGCGCTACCCGGCATGCGGATAGTTGAGCAGGTGATACCTCAGGCGGCCGCGGGGAACTCGACCGGCGCCGGCTCGAGCGCGTGCTCGAGCACCTCGTCGATCGTCATCACGGGGTGGAAATGCATCCGCTCGCGAACGTCCTCGGGCACGTCCTCCAGGTCGCCGCGGTTTCGCTCGGGCAGGATCACCTCGGACAGGCCCGCGGCGTGGGCCGCCAGGACCTTCTGCTTCAGGCCTCCGATCGGGAGCACTCGTCCCTGGAGGGTGATCTCGCCGGTCATCCCGACGTCGTGGCGCACGGGCCGGCCGCTCAAGAGCGACGCGAGCGCGGTGGTCATTGTGATCCCCGCGCTGGGGCCGTCCTTCGGGATGGCCCCGGCGGGCACGTGCACGTGGAACTGGCGATCCGCGAACTCGTCCTCGTCGATGCCGAGCTGCTCCGCGCGGCTGCGCACGAAAGACAGCGCGATCCGCGCGGACTCCTTCATGACGTCGCCGAGCTGTCCGGTCAGGACGAGGTCGTCCTTGCCGGGCATGGACGTCGCCTCGATGAAGAGGACGTCCCCGCCGGCGTTGGTCACCGAGAGGCCGGTGGCGACCCCCGGTATGGCGGTCCGCTCGGCGGCCTCCTGGAAGAACCGCTGCCTGCCGAGCGCGTCGCGTACGGCGGCCACGTCGACGTGGATCGGTGGCGTGACGTCGCCGGACGCGATTCGCGTCGCGATCTTGCGCAGCGCCTTGCCGAGCTCGCGCTCGAGGTTGCGTACTCCCGCCTCGCGGGTGTACTCGGTGATCACGTTGCGGATCGCCTCGTCGTCGATGTCCACCTCGTCCGGGCGCAGCCCGTTCCGCTCGCGCTGACGCGGCCACAGGTATCCGGTGGCGATCGCGACCTTCTCGTCGGTCGTGTAGCCGTCGAAGCGCACGACCTCCATGCGATCGAGCAGCGGCGCCGGGATCGTCTCGGCGATGTTCGCCGTGGCGATGAACAGGACGCCGGACAGGTCGAGCTCGACGTCCAGGTAGTGGTCGCGGAAGCTGTGGTTCTGGGCGGGGTCGAGCACCTCGAGCAGCGCCGCCGACGGGTCGCCCCGCCAGTCGGCACCGACCTTGTCGACCTCGTCGAGCATGATCACGGGATTCATCGTCCCGGCGTCGCGGAGTGCCCGAACCAGGCGTCCCGGCAGGGCGCCGATGTAGGTGCGGCGGTGGCCCCGGATCTCGGCCTCGTCGCGAACGCCGCCCAGGGACATGCGCACGAACTCGCGGCCGGTCGCCCGGGCGATGGACTCGCCGATCGACGTCTTCCCGGTGCCCGGGGGCCCGATCAGGGTCAGTATCGCCCCGGATCCGCGCTCGTCGGAGATCTCGCGGTCGCGCCGGAGCTTCCGGACGGCGATGTACTCGGTGATGCGGTCCTTGACGTCCTCGAGGCCGGCGTGGTCCGCGTCCAGGACCTCACGCGCGTGCGGTGGGTCGAGGCGCTCCTCGGAGCGCTTGCCCCACGGCGCGGAGAGCAGCCAATCGAGGTAGGTGCGAATCATCGAACCCTCGCCACCGCTCTCGCCCATCCGCTCGAAGCGGCCGAGCTCGCGCTCTGCCTGCTCGCGGACCGCGTCGGGGATGCCGGCATCGGAGATCCGCTTGCGAAAGTCGTCGACGACAGACGTCTCGTCCTCGCCGAGCTCCTTGCGGATCGACTCCATCTGCTTGCGCAGGAAGTACTCCCGCTGCTGCTCCTGGGCGCCCGACTCGACGTCGTCGCGGATGCGCTTGCGGACCTGAAGCTCGGCGAGCCGCTCGCGCTGGGCGGCGACCGCCTTCTCGAGCCTGGCCGTCACGTCCAGCGTCTCCAGCAGGTCGCGCTTCTCGTCGAAGCCCAGATCCGGCGAGTAGCCGGCGGTGTCGGCGAGCTCGCCGGGCTCGGTGATCGAGCGCAGGAAGGCCTGGATCCGTGGATCGGCGTCCCGGATCTCCAGGATCTCCTCGACCACGGCGCGGTACTCACGCTCGAGCTCACGGGTGCGCTCGTCGGTGGGGGACGTGTCCCGATGCTCGGTCACGTCGACCCGAAGGCGTCCGTCGGTGCCGGCGGCCGCGGCTCCGGCGACGCCGCGATAGAGCCCCTCGAAGGCAATTGCCTCGATGCCCCCCGGGATCTTCATGCGATCGGCCACCTGGGCCACGGTGCCGACGGAGCCGAACTCGTCGCCGTGACGCGGCACCAGCAAGACGCGCTCCGCGTCGCCGACGTCGAGCGCCAGCGTGGCGGTCATGCCGGGGAAGACGACCGAGTCCTCGATGGGGATCAGGGGAAGGTTTTCCATGTAATTGCTCCTAGCTCCGAGGTGTTCAGTGCGGCGACTTTGTCGACGCAGCAGCGTTTGCCGTCAGGCGGCGCAGCCGCCGCAATTTGGTTCTCTAAGCTTGAGATTGAGTATAGCCAGCAACGATTATGGGCTATAACTATTAGCGCAAATGAATCCCGCAGCCACAAGACCGCGTTCCGAGCCCGAAACCGGGGACGCGACCGCGGACTCGGGTTGCGGGCTTCTGATCCTCCGGCTGGCCCGGGCATCCGCATGGCGCCTCGGCCGCAGCCTTGCCGACAGCGGCCTGCGCTGGCCGGAGTTCGCGGTGCTTCACCACCTCGACGCCCAGGGGCCCGTGGCGCAGCGCGACCTCGCGCTGGCGCTCCGAATCCAGCCTTCGAACATCGTGGGGCTGTTGGACGATCTCGAACGGCGCGGGCTTCTACGGCGCTCGCCGGACCCGGTCGACCGCCGCCGTCATCGCGTGGAGCTGACCGAGACCGGCCACCGGACCCTGACGCAGGCAACCAAGGAAGCCAGGCTCGCCGAGGTCGATCTCCTTGATCCGCTCACGTCGGCCGAGCGCCGCGAGTTCCACGCGCTCCTCGTCCGCCTGACCGCCCACACCTGCGACCGCGGCGGCTTCGGCGGCGGCTCGCGCTGCTGAGGCCTCCGGTCTACTCGGACCGGTAGTACTCGATCGCGCCGGTCCTCTCCAGATCTGCCTGGTCCATCGCCTCGACGTCGAGGATGAGCTCGACCTCATCGCTCACGACGCGGCCGCCTCCCGGCAGCTCGTCCTGCCACGACACCCCGAAGTCGTGGCGATTCATCCGGGCCTTCGCCTGGAACCCCATCCGTCGAATCGTGCCGAGGTTCTCGTCCGCCCAGTAGGGCGTCTCCCATTGTCCGAGATGGGAGACGTCGAGCGGGACCTCGCGGGTGACGCCGCGAATCGTCACCTCGGCCACCGCCTTGAACTCCGTGTCACCGGTCCGCTCCGTGAATCGGCCCGTGAAGGCGATCTTGGGATGCGCGTCAACGTCGAAGAAGTCGGCGCTTCGGAGGTGCTCGTCCCGGGCCGGCTCGCCGGTCCAGATCTTCGTCGCGTCGATCTCGCCGGAGAACGTCGACTGCAGGCAGGTGTCCCAGTCGAATTCGAGGCGCCCGTGGATGTCCTTGAACAGGCCCCGCACCCAGGTGACCATCATGTGCATGGCGCGGAACTCGACCTCCGTGTGGCCCGGCTCGAAGATCCATGTCGTCATGGGAGGTGCCTAGCTCGGTTCGACGACGAAGGCGACCTCGTCGACGTAGCACCAGGACCAGTCCTCGCCCGGCTCGAGTGACGTGATGATCGGATGCTCGGTCGCCGCCGCGTGCTTGGAGGCGTGCTGGTTGGGGGAGGAGTCGCAGCAGGCGACGTGCCCGCACTCGCGGCAGACCCGCAGATGGACCCACTGCCCGCCGATGCGCAGGCAGTCCTCGCAGCCAGCGAACTCCTCCGGAGGGTCAACCCTGATCTGGTCCAAGTGAGTGCACTGAGCCACGTACCCAGTGTGACACGGAGGGCAAATTCCTCGAGGCGTCTAGTCTTGAAACCGATGGCGCGAACCGCCGCCGAGCTACTGGTCGAGTGTCTCGCGTCCGAGGGGGTCCAGCACGTCTTCGGCATCCCGGGCGAGGAGACCCTGGACCTGAACCAGGCCCTGGCGGATTCGGAAATCGAGTTCGTCCCGGTGCGTCACGAGCAGGGAGGCGCCTACATCGCGGACGTCTACGGGCGCCTGACGGGCCGCGCGGGCGTCTGCCTGGGAACTCTTGGGCCGGGGGCGACGAACCTCGTCACAGCCGTCGCCGACGCCTTCCTCGACCGGGCGCCGCTGGTGGCGCTGACGGGCCAGGCGGACCTGGAGCGACAGCACAAGGAGTCGCACCAGCACATCGACGTCGCCGAGATGATGCGCCCGATAACCAAGTGGAACGCGCGCCTCTCCGACCCCGAGATCGTCGCGGAGGTGGTGCGCAAGGCGTTCAAGATCGCCGAGGAAGAGAAGCCGGGCTCCACCCATATCGAGCTGCCAGAGGACGTCATGGCCTCGGAGGTGCCCGACGACGCTCGGCCGCTCCCGCGGCGGCCGGTGCCTGCGTCCGAGCCGCCGGCCCGCGTGCTGATGGAGGCCGCCGGCATGATCAACGGCGCCGAGAACGCCGTGTGCCTGGCCGGGAACGGCGTCGTTCGCGCCGGCGCCGCCCCGGCCCTGCGGGAGTTCGCTCGCGCGACGGGGATCCCGGTCGCCGTGACCTTCATGGGGAAGGGTCTCGTGGAGGCGGATTCGGATCTTGCGCTGGGTGCGGTGGGCCTGCAGGCGGGCGACTTCTCGATGGCCGGCTTCGAGGACGCCGACGTGGTGATCACGGTGGGCTACGACCTGGTGGAGCACTCGCCGGCGCTCTGGAACCCGAACGGCGACAAGCGGATCGTCTGCATCGACTCGCTCCCCGCGGAGATCGACGAGGACTTCATGCCGGAGGTCGAGCTGGTCGGCGACGTCTACGCGATCCTCCTGCGGCTCGCGCAGGAATGCCGCGACTGCCCATCGAGTGGCGGGTCGCCGCGCCTGCGCCACGCGGTCGACGGGATTCTCGACGCCGCAGGGGGTGCGGACAGCTTTCCGGCGATGCCACCACGGGCGCTGCTGGAGATTCGGGAGGCGCTTGGCCACGAGGACATCCTGGTGTCCGACGTTGGCCTGCACAAGCTGTGGATCGGGCGCGCGTTCCCCACCTTCGAGCCGAACACAGTCCTCATCGCCAACGGCTTGGCGGGGATGGGATTCGCGGTCCCGGCGGCGATCGCGGCCAAGCTCGTGAACCCCAATCGCAAGGTGGTGGCGGTGTCGGGCGACGGCGGCTTCCTGATGAACTGCCAGGAGCTCGAGACGGCGATGCGGCTGCGGACTGCCTTCGTCAACGTCGTTTGGGAGAACCGGCAGTACGGGTCCATCGTCTGGAAGCAGGAGAACCGCTTCGGCCGCCACTTCGGCACCGACTTCGACAACCCGGACTTCGTGAAGCTCGCCGAGTCGTTCGGCATGCCCGCGTGGCGGTGCGAGTCGATCGATGACTACCGCCAACGGCTCCGCGGGGCGCTCGAGCTGGACGTCCCCTCCTTGATCGCGCTCCCGATCGACTACTCGGTCGATGTGGCGATCGCGACCGAGCTTGGCACCGAGACGACGCGAATCTAGGGGCGCTAGCTGGTAGCCGCCTCGCGGTCCAGCTTCGCCGCCTCGGCTTCGAGCGCCGCGAACCGCGCTCGTGTGTGCCCGCGGGCGTAGAAGAAGAACACCACGAGCCCGATCGCGAGCCAGATCACGAGCCGGATGAACGTCTCGAACGGCAGCGTGAGCATCAGGAGCAGCGACGCGATGATCCCAGCGGTGCCCACCACGTACACGTGGGGAACCTTGAACGGACGCTCGATGTCGGGGCGGCGGTGGCGAAGCACCATGACACCCGCAGACACGAGCATGAACGCGAACAGGGTTCCGATCGAGACGAGGTCGCTGAGCGTCTCGATCGGCGTGAGCCCGGCGACGGCGCCGCCGACGATGCCGCAAAGGATCGTGGACATCTCCGGCGTCTTGAAGCGCTGACTCACCTTGCCGAAAGCGGGCGGCAGCATCCCATCCGACGCCATGCGCATGAAGATCCGAGTCTGGCCGTAGAACGTGACGAGCACCGTCGAGGCCAAACCGACGATCGCGGCCACGTCGACGGCCGCCGTCAGCCACTCGAGGCCGTCGCCCCCGCCGACCTTGAGGGCCTTCGAGAGCGGATCGGCCACCCCGAGGTCCTTGAACGGTGCCATCCCGGTCATGACGAAGCCGATTGCGATGTAGAGCACGGTCGAGATGAGCACCGTGGCCATGAGCCCGATCGGCACCGTGCGCTGGGGGTTTCGCGCCTCGGCCGCCGCCGTCGAGACGGCGTCGAATCCGACGTAGGCGAAGAACACGACGCCGGCACCCTGCAGGAGGCCGCTGATGCCGAAGTCGCCGAAGTGGCCGGTCGAGGAAGGCACGAACGGATGCAGGTTCGATCCGGTGATGTGGAACGCGCCGACGGCGACGAACAGCAGCAGGATCGCCATCTTCAGCACCACCATCGAGTTGTTGGCCCGGGCCGACTGCCGCATTCCCACGACGAGCAGCATCGATGTGGCAGCGACGATGAAGATCGCGGGCAGGTTGACGATGCCCGCGTCGGACCCGAATGGGGGATTGGCGAGGGAGTCCGGAATGTGGATCCCGGCGTCGCCCAGGAAGCTGACCGCGTAGCCCGACCATCCGACGGCCACCGCGGAGGCGGCGAACATGTACTCCAGCAGGAGGTCCCAGCCGATGAACCAGGCGGGGAAGACGCCGAACGCCGCGTAGACGTACGAGTAGGTGCTGCCGGCCGCCGGGATCATCGACGCGAGCTCCGCGTAGCAGAGCGCGGTGATCAGCGCAGCGATTCCGGCGAAGACGAACGAGAGCACCACCGCCGGTCCGGCGTGCTGGGCAGCGGCCACGCCGGTGGTGACGAAGATCCCGCCTCCCACGACGCTCGCGATGCCGATCGCGGTGAGGCTGAACGTTCCCACGGCGCTCGAATCCAGGCGTTTCCGATCACGCTTCGCCTGCAGGATGATCGTGTCGAGCGCGGTGCGGCGCGGCGAAGCGTCGGCCATGCGAGAGCAACCCTATCCGGCCGTCAACCGCCCTCCGGCAGCTGCGCCCCATTACCTCTGTGCGCAACGTCACATAGCCTGCGAGGACGCCACCTGTACCGTGGGCCCCAGGAGGAGATGACGGTTCGTTCACAGCTACCACCGGGTCCACGACAGCCCGCGGCCGTGCAGACGGTTGCCTGGTGGACGCGGCCGGTCGCCTTCCTCGAGCGCGCTCGAGCCCGCTACGGCAAGCGCTTCACCGTTCGGCTCCTCGCGTCCCCACCCTTCGTGATGCTCTCCGAGCCCGACCAGCTGAAGGAGCTGTTCGCGGCTCCGCCCGACGTCCTGCATCCGGGCGAGGGCGCCCGCATCCTCGAGCCGGTCGTGGGCCAGAAGTCCCTGATCCTCCTGGACGAGGCGGAGCACCTGGAGCAGCGAAAGCTCATGCTTCCCGCGTTCCACGGCGAGAAGATGGAGCGCCTCTCGGGCCTGATGGCCGATGTCGCCGAGCGCGAGGTCTCCAGCTGGCCGCGTGACCAGGCGGAGCCGCTTCACCCACGGCTTCAGGGCCTCACCCTGGAGATCATCCTGCGTGCCGTCTTCGGCCTTGACCCCGGCCGGCGCTTGGATGAGATCCGCAGCCTGCTCACCGGGATCCTCGATTTCAGCGCCAAGCCGGCCTCGGTGCTGCCTCCGCTCCAGCGCGGATATTTCGGACGCGGTCCGTGGGTTCGCTTCGCCCAGATGCGCGAGCGCGCCGACGAGCTGATGTTCGAGCTCATCGACGAGCGCCGGGACGGTGGGGAGGAGCGCGACGACATCCTCTCGATGCTGCTCGCGGCCCGCCACGAGGACGGATCCCCGATGACGGACAATGAGCTTCGCGACGAGCTCATGACCTTGCTCGTGGCCGGGCACGAGACGACTGCCTCCGAGCTGGCTTGGGTCTTCGAGCGGCTGCCCCGCGAACCCGCCGTGCTCGATCGCCTTGTGGCGGAGATCGACGCGGACGACGGCGACGCCTACCTGACGGCCACCCTCCAGGAGACGCTGCGTCGCCGGCCGGTCCTTCCCAACGCCGAGCCGCGGCTCGTCAAGAAGCCGGTCGAGATCGGCGGGTGGGAGTACCCGCCCGGGGTCTGCCTGATCGCCAATGCCTACCTCGTGCAGCACGACCCTGACATCTATCCGGACCCGTACGCGTTCCGGCCCGAGCGGTTCCTCGACGCCTCGCCGGGCACGTTCACCTGGATCCCGTTCGGCGGCGGACGGCGGCGTTGCATCGGGGCGAGCTTCGCCACCCTCGAGATGAAGATCGTCCTGCGCGCCGCGCTGTCCGCCTATCGGATCCAGCCCGCGACGGACGGCGCCGAGCTCACCCGCCGCCGCAGCATCACGGTGAGCCCGAAGCACGGCGCGCCGACGGTGCTCCGCGAGCGAAACCCGGTGCGGGCACCGGAGCCCGGCGGCCCGCAGCCCGCCGTCGTGGCCGGAACCTGAGGCCGGCGGCGGCGCGGGCAGCCCGCCATCGGTCAACGCCACACCGCGCCTAAACGAACACTGGATTTGGGCAAGTAGGGAGGAGGCCGCGGCGAATCTCCAGGTCGAGGCAATCCGCATCCACCTGTCGGATGCAGATTGCGTTGACCCGGCCCCTTTGTCCTGAGACGGCGGGTCGTGTGAATTCGCATTCGGTTTCCGGATGCGAATTCACTTGGCCCGGGGCGAACCGGCACCCGCGCCCGGCGGTCGATTTACCATTGCCGATGGCTCATGACGTGGCGCTCGGACACCGGGAGGGTTCGAATGGACGTTGACTCCGTGCGTCTCGAGCCCGGCGCCCATCGCGCCCCCAGCGACGGCATTTGCCTGCTCGAGCTCGTGTCGCTGATGGCCCAGGAGAGGTTCTCCGATCGGCCCCGCTGCGTCTGCGTTGTGATCGCCGCCTTCCTTCGCAGCTGGAACGACCGCTCGGGTCACGCAGAGCGCCAGGCGCTCCGTCCCTATGCCAGGCGCGTCGTCGGATCTCGCTCGCGTCGAAGCGTGACCCGTCGTCGGCGCGACATCTGCCTTACCTGGGCCGGCGCGGACCTCACCGGCCACTGGGCTTCTCGCGCGATCCGCCGGCTTGGCATGCGGCTGCGCATCCTGGCGGTCCTGGGGGTGCGTCCGGCGCTACGGCTGAACGAGGGCGCCGGGGAATTCGCCTCCCGCGTCGTCTTCTCCCGCTACGAATCCGCGACTGGCCTACGGTTGGTCGACACGCTGCTCCAGGTGGGCTCCGAGCTCGAGCCGGTGACCGTCGGGCTCGAGGACGGCGCCGATCGAGTCCACGATGGCGATGCGCTCGCGCGGGCAGTTGTCGAGAGCGCCCTGTGTAGCCCGGTGCCGCTTGCCAACCGCGTGCACGGCCACTCGAACGGGAACGGCGCCTCGCGTAACGACACGAACGGCCACGTCAACGGCGCCGCGCGCGAGGGAGACGCCGAGCGCGAGCCGGCGAAGACCGGCTAGAACCCGCGGCGCTCGCGCGCGCGATTTCGTGCGCGACGAAGGGCTGGGTTTCCGCCGCGATCCGCGAGCTCACTGGCGATCCGGATGCTGCGGATCGCGAACAGAATGGCGAGGCCGGCGATCACGATCGTCACCACGGCGATCCGGCCCGGCGAGACGCTCGCCACCGTGACGAAGAACGCGTACATGACGATGACGCCGATCACGCCGAGCCACAACGGCACCGCCAACCTCCCCACGATCCTCATGGCACCGGCAGATTAGCTCGATGGGCACCTAGCATGCCGCGGATGCGAAGGGCCCCGGAGGTCACCGTCCGCGAGATCGGCGCCCTGATCGTGGGTGCGCTCCTGGTCGCCGTGATCATGCACTGGCCGCTGATCCTGAACCTGGGCAGGGACATTCCGAAGGACCTGGGCGACCCCCTGGCGCAGGCGTACCAGATCGCGTGGGACGGCAATGCGCTCGCCCACCAACCGCTCCATTTCTTCGACGCCAACCAGTTCTGGCCGTTCGCCGACACCCTGGCATTCTCAGACGCGCTCATCGGCTACGCGCCCGCGGGACTGGTCGGCGACGGGCCGCACGCGGCCGTCGTCCGCTACGACCTGATGTTCCTGTTCGCCTATGCGCTCGCGTTCGTCGGCGCTTACCTGCTGGCGCGCGAGCTCGGCCTCGGTCCGGGCGGCGCCGCGGTTGCCGGGGTGGCCTTCGCGTTTGCCCCATTTCGGCTCGAGCAGGACGGCCACATGCAGGTGATCTCGAGCGGCGGCATACCGCTGGCCCTCGCCCTCGGAGTCCGCGGCTACCGGCTGCGGCGGCCGGGGTGGGTCCTCACAGGGTGGGTCGTCGCGACGTGGCAGCTCCTGCTCGGGTTCACCCTCGGCCTTCCGTTCGCCTACCTGTTGGTGGCCTTCTTACTGATCGCCGCCGTCGTGTGGTGGCGCCGCGGGCGACCGTCCATCGACCGCGGGCTCGCGGTGGCGACGATCGCCGGCGCGGTGCTGTTCGTCGGTGCGGGCATTGCGCTCAGCCGCCCCTACGTGCACGTTGCGGACGCGCACCCGAACGCGCGGCGCACGCCAGCGGATGTGGAGGCATTCGCGGCCCCGCCGTGGGCGTACCTGGTCGCGCCGGACGAGAACCTCGTCTGGGGTGGCGCGACGGAGCCGCTTCGGGACACGCTCTCCAATGTGCCGGAGGAGACCCTGTTTCCCGGTCTGGCCATCCTGGTTCTCGCGATCGCGGGGCTCGGTTCCACAGCCTTCCCTCGCTGGTTGCGCGTGGGACTCGGCATCGCGGTCGCCATCGTCGCCGTCCTGGCGATGGGCTTTCGGGGATCGGGCGTGTATGGATATCTGTGGCCGTACCGCTGGATCTACGAGGTCCTCCCCGGGTGGCAGGCGATCCGGGTCCCCGGGCGCCTCGACACGTTCACGTCGCTGGGGCTCGCGCTCCTTGCCGGCGCCGGCCTGCAGCGGATGATCGCGTCCCGCGCTTTGAGGCGCGTAGCTCCGTGGCGCGGGGGCGCCGCCGTCGCCGCGGTGGTGGTCCTGTTGGTCCTCGTGGAGGGGAGGGGGCTGCCGTTCGATCCCTTCGACAACCAGGCGCAGCCCAAGGTTCCGCCGGTGCCCCCGTCGACGGCGTCGGTCCCAGCGCCCCAGCTCCACCTTCCCGCGTTGCGCGCCACGGACAACCGGCGCTACGTGTTGTGGTCCACCGACGGCTACCCGAAGATGGTCAACGGGCGCTCGAGCCTGAACCCCGCGTTCACCGCGAGTGTCATCCGCCGCGAGCAGGGCTTTCCGGACCGCCGCGGCGTCGAGCTCCTGTCGCGGCTCGGCGTGCGAAGCGTCGTCCTGCACACCAACCGCGTAAAGGGCACCCCCTGGCAGGACGCCGCCCGAAGACCGATCGCCCGGCTCCCGCTGACCCGCGGCCGGCGGGGCGAGCTTGTGATCTACGAGCTCCACGCTCCGGGCTAGCCCCCAGCCTCACGCGAGACGGTTAGGGGTCGATGTCGTACACGACTGCATGGCCGCGTCGTTCCCGATCGATCCCCAGCCCCGCGATCGGCCTGGCGGCCGCGTGCTCCTGCGGCGTTCCGGCCACCAGACCCAGGTCCAGGATCACGCTGCGTACGCCAACGTGTCGCAGCCGCTCCACGGATGCGCGATTGGGAAAGCGATGCGTCGAGCGAACCAGGCGGGCGGTCCACGCGGGCTCGACGCTCGAGCGACCGTTGACGAGTTCGGGAAACCCGTCGGTTGACCACAACACGTAGCGCCGGTTCTGATCGGCGGTCTCGGCGGGCAGGTAGAGCTGCGGCGCCGGGACGTTCGAGACGTCGGCGGGCGGTGACGGCACCCGCGGCTCCGCCCGGGCGTGGGTGGGGTCGAAGGGCAGGCCGCGTCCTTCGACCACGACCAGCAGGACCAGCGCTGCGGCGATCGCCGCGGTCGCTCCTGCGGCGAGGCGGGCACGGGCCCGCACTGCGATGGCGGTCGCGCCGGCGCCGGCAAGCAACGCGAGGCCCAGCGAGGCGAAGGTGACGAGCCTGCCGGGCGTGCGCATTCCATCCCACCCCGGGAGCAACTCGTACGCGATCCGATACGGCCACAGGAGCCCACCCGCCTGCTGAAACCCCAGTGCCAGAACGTAGAAGCCGACCACCCCCAGCCCCAGGCCGATCCGAATCCGCCGGTCGAAGCCGGAGTACGCGAGTCCGGTGATCGCGATCGCCAGGATCACGAGGCCGGGAAGGAGCGTCTTCTCGCCAGGGTTCTCGACCGAGTCGAACAGGCCGCTGGTGGCATCGCCCCAGATCAGGTTCTCGGCCGGCGCCAGGACCAGCACGCTGGGTGGCCCGGAGAAGGGCTCGATCCGCGACGGCGGGCGCTCGGCGTCCGGCTGGTCGTGCGAGACCCGCAGGTACGGCTGGGCGATCACCGCCACCACGGCCACGTACAGCGCGGCGCCCGCCACGGTGGCGAGCACCAGTCGCCGGGGCAGAGCGGGGCGGCCGCGGCGGAGCCAGACGACCGCGCCGATGAGGCCGAGCAGGCAGAGCAGGTACGTGAATGGCAGGCCCAGGGTCGGGCCGATGGAGAACTGCCACGCGGCGACCGCGAAACCGCAGATCACCCACCGTGCGCGGTCAAGGCGGTAGCCGCGAAGGGCGAGCGCGATCGCCAGCGGGATGCCGCCGCTCGAGATCACCTGCATGTGGCGATCCTGCTCGAGGCGGAACGGCGCGAACGCGAACGCCGCACCGGCGACGGTGGCGCCGACCGGCCCCAGTCCGAGCTCGCGGGCAAGGAGGTAAACCCCCACGAAGCACAGCGCGTAGGAGAGTACGAAGAGCACGTCGTAGCGCGCCACGGCCGCCTCGGGGCCGGACCCGATCAGGCCGGCCGGGGCGTAGCCGAGCAGGGCGTCCGAGAAGGCAAGGGTGTCCTCGAGCGGCCAGAACTGGTTCGACTGAAAGAAGGAGAGGGGCTGATGGATGAGGGCATGCCCGCCCCAGGCGATCTGCCAAGCCTGCGGGAGGGGGTCGGTCAGGTCCTTCGGGACGTTCTCCCCCAGGTGAAGGACCAACGGCCAGGTCATGACCACCGACAGGACGATCGCGCCGGCCGCGAGCGCACCCACCTCGCGCATCGAGACCTCGCGGCGGGTGCGCGCCGAAGCGGACATTCGATTACCTCGTCGGCGAAGGCAGCAAGAGCGAATCGACACCGCTACCCGCGCGCCGCTGGCGGAGGCCGAGCACGAGCAACGTGCCAACGGACGCGATGGCAGAACCGGCGATCAGCGCCAGCGCCGGCGTGCCGTGCGCGAGCGGCGTGACTGGGTCCCCGGCGATCGTCGGCCCGACCGCGGACAGCACTGCCCATCCGAGCACGGCACCGATCGCGAGGCGGACGTCGCCGAGTCGGGCTCGGGGTGTCGCCCGCGCGGCGAAAGCGATGGCAGCGGCCACGGCGGCGAGCACCGGCAGCGCGGCGAGCCACCCGTTCGCGACGCCCAGGACCGTCAGCACCGTGTGCTCGAGAATGCTGCCGCCGAGCTCGTTCGCCCAGGTTGCCGTGCCGTTGTCACCGATCAGCGGGAAGGTCATCGAGCCGACGAGCATGAAGGCGACCGACGGGATGGCCATGGCCAGGGTGAGCGCGGACAGGCGCCGGTACGCGACCGCGAGCCCGACGGCCATGAACGGCAGCGCCGGGATCATCAAGCGCGGCCCCGGTGTTCCGCCTCCGAACGGCAGCCAGTAGCCGGCGTTGTAGAGAAAGAAGACGGCCGTGACGGCCAGGACAACGTTTGCCTCGGCCCGATGTTTGCCCTGGCGCATGAGGACCGCACCCACGACGGCCATGGCCAGAACCGGCGTCAAGGTGAGAATCCCGCGACTCGCCACGAGGAGATCCAGCGCGCCGGCGGGACGGGGTATCCCGATGCCGAAGAAGCCAGGATCGTTCAGCCCCAGCACCGCGTGTCCGGAAAGGCCCTGGACGGCCACCGCCGACGAATAGGCGAAGTCGAAGGGCGATCCCAGCGCCCAGGCGTTGAACGCCAGAGCCGGCGCCGCGCCGACGATCGCCGCGGCGCCATACGCAACCGCACGCGGCAGTCGGGCGGCCGGCCGGGACAGCGCGTACACGAACAGGATCAGGCCCAGGAGCCCGAGCGGATACTCGAACGTCACCGCGAGCCCCGCGGCCAGCCCGGCGGCTGCGAGCAGGGCGAGGCGCGGTGGCCCCTCCCGTTCTCGGAAGAGGATCGCGAACGCCGCGAACCCGAGCGCGGCGGAGGCGACGTGCGAGAAGTACTCGGCCGCGAAGGTCATGACGATCGTCCCAAGTCCCAGGGTGATCGCCGCGACCGTCCCGTAGCCGGGCTCGATTCGCTCGCCGACCCAGCGGACGAGCAGCAGCAGCAGGACCGCCGGAATCACGGCCGCCACCAGCGTGAGCGCCCAGACCATGGGCGTCTCGTCCTCGACCTGGTTTTCGACCTGGATCGCTCGGTGGGGATTGAATCCGTACTGGATCACGTACGGGTAGGAGCGGCCCGGCGGCGTCCACCTCGGGTGCGCCGCATCGCTCGCGTTCTGGGCCGCGTCTCGCGACACCTGCCAGGCGCCGACGGCATCGAGGGCCAGGTATTCGGGCAGGGTCAGCAGCGGGAGCCCCGGGGCCTTGACCGAATAGAAGTGGCCGTCGACCCAGGCCTTGTCCTTCGTCTGCCAGTGCCAGGGGTCGATGCTCGCCCGCCCGTCGGCCAGCGCGCGCACCTGTGCGAAGTGGGCCACCTGCGCCCAGCCCATCGAGTGCATTACCAGGCCCCACGCGATGCCGAGGCAGGCGATCGCGGCGAGGCCGGGGCGAGCGCGCACCGGCGCGACCATCCGGCGTAGGCGCATCACGGGGGCGGGATTTTAGGGTTGGACACGCGGCAGAGGGCCATCGTCCAGGGGAGCGGGGAGCGGACCTCGACCACCTCGAAGCGACGCTCGAGAAAGCTGACGAACGTCCGGCGCGACCAGTGGTTTAGGTGGCCGGGTGTGTTGCCGAGGGACCCCAGGTACTTCAGCCGCGCCATGTTGAGCGCCCGCCAAAGGGGTTCCCTGGGGACGCTGACGATCGCCCATGGGTTCGCGAGGCTCGCCACGACCGCGAGCGCGGCGTCCGGGTCGGGGAGGTGCTCCATGACCTCGCAGCAGACCACGAGCTTCGCGGCGTCCCGTGCGGAATCGAGCTCCTCGACGGGGGCGGCACGAAACTCGACCACCACGCCGGCAGCCTCCGCGCGCCTCCTCGCCTCCTCGATCACCTCCGGGGATACGTCCGTGCCCCGGACTCGGAGGCCGCGGCCGGCCAGGCGGCGCGCCAGCTCGCCCTCGCCGCAGCCCACCTCGTGGACGTCGGTCGCGCCGGTGCGCTCCACGAGCTCCAGCAGCCGGCCGATGAAGCCGTCCACCAGCCGCCGCTCGATCGGGTTCGCGGACCCGTACTTGTCGTAGACGTTCCCGCCGGCGATGGCCGGGTCCACCACGGTGCGGCTCAGGCGCCGACCTCGCTTCGATCGCGGCCTCGCGCGCGGCCGCGGAGCGAGCGCCGCCCCTCGGGAGAGGCGGCCGACGGCTCGGTGCCGGGCTCGTAGTGGGACGGGTCGATGCCCGCCTCGAGCTCGAGCCTGCGAACGCGCTCGTACGTCCGCTGCGCGATCACGCGCTGCCCGGCGATTGCGTCGCCCACGACGCCGAGCCCGAACATCTGCACGGCGGTCAGCGCGAGGATCGCCCCCAGAATCAGCGACTGCACGTGACCGGTGGTGTCCCCGTTGACGATCCAGTCGATCAGGAACGGGCTGAACGACGCGAGAGCGGCCAGCGCGAACAGCACGGCGACCACGGTGAACACCCGGAGCGGCTCGTACAGCACGTACGCGCGGAACACGGCCAGCGCGTTGCGGCGCACGTAGCGTGCGGTGGAGTCGACGAGCCGTGAGTCCCGAGTCTTGGGGTTGCTGCCAATCGGGACGTGCTCGATTGCAACGAGCATCTTGCCCGCCTGGATCAGGCTCTCCAGCGTGTAGGTGTAGTTGGAGACGACCACGAGCTGAAGGGCGGCCTCCCGGTTGTAGGCGCGAAAGCCGGATGTCGTATCCGGGACTCCCGTCCCCGACGCGCGGCGCACCACCCAGCTGCCCAGCCGTTGAAGGAGCTTCTTTGATGCCGAGAAGTGCTGGACGTCCTTCACCTGCCGGTCCCCGACGACCATGTCCGCGTGCCCATCCAGGATCGGCTGGACAAGCTGCGGGATGTCCTCCGCCTGGTACTGGTTGTCGGCGTCGGTGTTGACGATGACGTCGGCGCCAAGCTTCAGCGACGCATCGATGCCCGCCTGGAACGCCGCGGCGAGGCCCTTGTTTTTGGTCAGCCTCACGATGTGATCGACGCCGTTCGCCCGGGCCGCGTCGACGGTGCGGTCGGTCGAGCCGTCGTCGATGACCAGCCACTCGACGGCGTCGAACCCCGCCAGCTCTCGCGGGAGCTCGCCCAGCACCTGCGGGAGGGTCGTCTCCTCGTTCAGGCACGGAATCTGGATGACGAGCTTCATCCCGGCCATGGTAAGGGCGTATTCCGGTCGAGATGGGCATTAGCTGCGCAAACCCCGTGCACTCGGGGTTAGTTTGAGGTCGTACATGGAGGCAGGACCCCAGATCCTGGCCGGAATCTCACTGCCGCTCATTCACGGCAGCGAGCTGGTGAATGCGATCACGATCCCCCTATTCACGGGCGCGATCGGCTACGTGATCAACTGGACCGGGGTCTGGATGCTCTTCTATCCCGTGCGCTTCGCCGGGTTCCGCCTGCCGGGCCTTGCGCCACTCGTGACCCTGCTGCCGCGGAGGGTCCAGCAGGTCCCCGGGTTCATGCACGGGGCGGTGGGGTGGCAGGGGATCATCCCCTCGCGCGCCGCGAAGATGGGCTCGATCGCGGTCGACAAGGGAATCGCCAAGCTCGGCAGCCCGGCCGAGTTCTACCGCCAGCTCGACCCCGAGCGAATCGCCGAGCACATCATCGCGACGTCCAGAGACGACATCCGCGAGGTCGTCGAGCGGACCATGCGCCGCGAGCATCCGGGGATGTGGGACGACCTGCCCCCGCGGGCCCGCGAGGCGGTGCACTCGAGGGTCCAGGAGCAGCTTCCGGAGATCGTCCGCGAGGTGACCGAGGAGATTGGCGACAACGTCGACCAGCTCCTCGACGTGAAGCTCATGGTGATCCGCCAGATGGAGGAGCGGCCGGAGCTCGCGAACCGAGTCTTTCGCGACGTCGGTGAGCGCGAGCTGCGGCTGATCATCAACCTCGGTTTCGTCTTCGGCGTGTTGCTCGGGATCCCGGTGGTCGGCCTCACCCTCCTGTTCCCGCACTGGTGGGTCCTGCCGGTCTGCGGGGTCGTCGTCGGCTGGGTGACCAACCTGCTGGCGATCTACATGATCTTCCAGCCGGTGGAGCCGCGGAGGCTGGGGCCGGTCCTTCTGCACGGCCTGTTCCTGCGCCGCCAGCGCCAGGTGGCCGACGTCTACGCCGGGATCACCGCCGACGACATCGTCACGATCGGCAACATCGGCGCCCAGCTCATGCACGGGCCGCGATCCGACCGCACCAACTCGATGCTCGAGGCCTCGCTGCGGCCCGCCATCGACCGGGCCGCGGGCGGCACCGTGACGCGGGAGGCCGTGCGACTGGCGGTTGGCCGCCGCCAATACGAGACCATCCGGGAGTCCGTTGCCACCGAAGCCGCCCGCTACACGATGACGCCGTTGACCGATCCCGAATTCAACCGCCGCCAGAGCGAGCAGATTGAGGAGCTCCTGAGCGCCCGGATGCGGGAGATGTCCTATCCCGACTTCGTCGAGCTGCTGCGCTCCGCGATCCGGGAGGACGAGTGGCTGCTCTACCTGCACGGCGCCGTCCTGGGATTCGGCGCTGGCCTCGTTCACCTGGCGATCTTCGGCGTCTGAAGTGGCCGGGGACGATCCAGAGCGCCGCGACGACGCCGGGCCCCTGCAGGCGATGCCGGCCCTTGCACGGCTGGCGGCGTCCGCCTGGTGGCATGCCGCCGAGCACGGCGTGGACGTGTCGCTTCGCCTGGGGTCTCGCTTCGCCCGGACGGCGCTGGGGGAAAGTCCCTCGCCGCGGCCCTCGACCGACAAGGGTCCAGCATCTCCCAGACCACCCGACGCGAGTCGCGCGGCGCTTCGCGAGCGGGGGGCGGAGCTCCTGGCGCAATCGGCAGACGTCACGCACGCCGACGACCTGCATCCCGCCTACGCCCGAATCCTCGAGAACCTCTCGCCCGACGAGGCACGGATCCTGCGCCTGCTCGCGACGCGAGGCCCGCAGCCGGCGATCGACGTGCGCCATGGCCTGCCGCTGGTCTCCGAGCTGGTCGCACCCGGGTTGAACATGATCGGCGCCGAGGCCGGCTGCCGCTATCCCGATCGGATTCCGGCGTACCTTGACAACCTCAACCGGCTGGGGTTGATCTGGTTCTCCCGCGAGACGCTCGCCGACATCAACCGCTACCAGGTGCTCGAGGCTCAGCCTGACGCGATCGAGGCGATGCGCGGGGCCGGTCGCACGTCACGCACAGTGCGCCGCAGCATCCACCTGACTCCGTTCGGCACGGACTTCTGCGAGGTGTGCCTGCCACTGGAGACCCCGGATGATCAGACCGAGGCGGGGGAAGAGCCCGAGCGAGGCTAGGCGAGTAGGGCCCCGCCGAGCCGCGGTTGGCAACGAAGCCCCTCGTCGCCGCGTCGGGCGGCGGTGGCTAGCCGGAGAGCTCGACGCGCTCGATGACCTGCGGCTCCTGCGGCCGGTCACCGGGACCGGTTGGAGCCGCCTCGATCGAGTCCACGGCCTCCATGCCCGCGGTCACCTGGCCAAAGACCGTGTGCTTGCCGTCGAGCCATGGTGCCGCGTCGGTGGTGACGATGAAGAACTGCGAGCCGTTCGTGTTCGGGCCGGCG
>DATFON010000045.1:0-3533 GCA_035265465.1 Solirubrobacterales bacterium
CCAGCGCGGACAAAACCGACCGGAGGACTTCGGCAACATCGCCAACGCGAGCGGCGGCGACGGAAGCGACATCGGCGCCTTCGAGCTCCAGGACACCATCGCCCCCAACACGATCATCGACTCCGGGCCGTCGGGGATCACCAATGACCCGACGCCGACGTTCACCTTCCACTCGACCGAGGCGGGCTCGACCTTCCGCTGCGACACGGAGGGGCCCTACGGCTTCACACCGTGCACGTCGCCCAAGACCACCGGGCATCTGGTCGACGGGGCTCATACCTTCGGGGTGTTCGCCCGAGACCTCGCGGGCAACCCGGACCCCTCCCCCGCCACCCGGTCCTACACGGTGAAGACGGCGGAGATCAAGCGCTCCGGCTCGACGCTCGTGATCACCGCCGCGCCGGGGGCCAAGGACAACCTCCAGATCACCAAGCCGTCGGCGTCCACGATCCGGGTCACCGACCTCCCCGGCGGCGGCTACACCGGCTCCGGAGTCCACACCGTCGCGGGGTCCGGCTGCATCCGAAGCGGTGACTACACCGCCAACTGCAACGCGGGCCCGATCACGAAGATCCAGGTGGCCTCCGGCGCCGGGATCGACCGGATCGTCGACACAGTGCCGCTCCCCGGCATCCTCAGCGGAGGCGCGGGGAACGACGTTCTGACCGGCAGCCCCCGGTCCGACACGATCATCGGTGGGGGCGGCGCCGACACGATGAGGGGAATGAACGGAAACGATTTGCTCCTCGCCCGCGATTTGACCTCCGACACGCTGATCAACTGCAACGGCGGCGCCACGCCCGGAACCGCCGACGTCGCCGACCTCGATCTGGCGTCGATCGACCAAGACTCCGTCGTCCTCGGCTGTGAGACCAAGACGCGGCACTAGCGGCTACGGCCAGGCCCGCTTCTCCATCAATCCGCCGTCAACGGGCAACGCCACGCCCGTGATCATCCGGGCGCCCGGTGAGGCGAGCCAGACCACGGCGTCGGTCACCTCCTCGGGCTCGACTATGCGTTCGATCAGGTTCATCCTGGTGAAGGCGCTGACGTCGCCGGGCTCGGTGCCGGCGTCTTCAACCGACGCATGAAGCATGGGAGTGCGGACCCAGCCGGGGCACACGGCGTTCACGGTGATGCCGTCGGGACCGAGCTCGTTGGCAAGCGTCCGCATCAGCCCGATCACTCCATGCTTGGACGAGTTGTAGGCGCCGAAGCCCGCTGACGTCGTCAGCCCGCATACGGACGAGATCAAGATCAGGGCCGCCTCGTCGCTCACCTCGCGCAGTTGCGGGATCGCCGCCTTCGCCGTCAGGAAGGCGCCGGTCAGGTTGACGTCGATCACCCTCTGCCAGGCTTCCGGCTCGAGTGCCTCGATGGGCTCGCCCGTGAGGATGATTCCGGCATTGGCGATGACCACCGTCGCGGGACCCAGATTCTCGCGCAGCCGGGCGGCGCCGTCTCGCACGGCGGCCCAATCGGTGACGTCGGCAGCGACTGCCTCGGCTTCGCCGCCCCGCTCGATGATGGACCCTACGACCTCATCCAGGGCGTCAGCCTGAACGTCCCAGCAGCCGACCCGGTCGCCCAGCTCGGCGAAGCGGCGCGCGTACGCCGCGCCCATGCCGCTCGCGGCGCCGGTGACCCAGACGGTGCGCGGCTCGCTCATGCCGCTGTCCCAGTTGCGGGTTGGATCAGCTCCACCGTGACCCCGTCCGGGTCGGCCGCATAGAACGCTCGCGCGCCATCCCAGGCACCCGGCGCGTCGATCGTGATCGGTTCGCTTCGAACGGTCACGCCGGCCTTCCGCAGCCGGGCATAGGCGGCGTCTGCGTCAGGCACGCGCAGCGAGATGTGGGTCGCCCCGGGGTCGTTCGGCTGCGGCTGGCTCGGCGTTCCGGTGGGCTCCGTGTACTCGATCAGCTCGAGCGCCTGGCCGTGGGGAAGCTGGAGGTCGGCCCAGCGCACCTTCGCGCCGGCGATCCCCGTGATCTCGAACTCGCTTGATCCCTCGGCCTCCCCTCGCGCCCGCAGCTCCAAACCGAGCAGATCACGGTAGAAGGCGAGCGAGCGGTCGAGATCGCCGCTGGTCACCGAGACGTGATCGAGCCCTGTTGCCCGCCAGCCCGCGGCTCCGGCCATGTCCGATGCCCCGTTGCGCAGGCGGGCGGGAACCATGTCTCTGGCGAAGACCTCGTCAGGCGTCTCATGGCGGCGGATGAGCTCGGCCGAGCTGCCGTTGACGAGCGCGGTTCCGGGCCGTGGCATTGCGTTGAAGTTCGTGGCCCCCACGTCCTGGTAGGCGCCCGTATCGAGGAACGCCAGCACGTCACCCACCTCCACCGGGGGCAGCTCGGCGTCGGGCACGATCACGTCGAGCGCGCAGGTGCGGCCGGTGATGTCGGCCATGATCTCCGGTCGCGCCGCCGCGTCGCGCACAGGCAGACACGTCCAGCGATTGAACTCCAGGTTTACGTCAGGGAGATAGGAGTCAGAGGAATCCGTCTCGACCCACGTGAGCGGCATCGGCGTTGCCTGGCGCTTGACGTTGCCAACGGTGGCCAGGTGGACGCCGGCATCCCCGTAGATGGCGCGACCGGGCTCGAGTTCGAGCCGCACCGCGCCCGGTGGGATTCCCAAGCGCTCGAGTCGCCCCACCAGCGGTGGGCAGATCGCCTCGGCGTAGGCGTCGACCGCCGGTGCTCGGGCCGGGGAGTCCGCTCGCAGAGGGAGGCGCCGTCCGAAGGGATCGCGCGGGACGGGGTAGCCACCGCCGACATCGAGCTCCCGCGGCGTCCAGCCGCCCCACTGCGCGCGCAGCCGTTCCAGCAATTCGGCGAGTGCGTTTACGGCGGCGCTCCAGATCCCGGGCTCGGCCGAGTGACGGCCGATGTGAAAGTGGATGCCGGAGAGGTCGAGGTTCGGATCGCGGATCTCCGCTTCGCTGATCGCGAGGATGTCCTCGGTGGGGATTCCGGCCTTGTAGCGCTGGATGGCCGCGTGTATCGAGAGGCCCTCGGGCGACATCTCCGATGGCTGGTCAAACCCGGCCAGGTCAGGGCGAAAGCGCAGACGGACGCGGGCTCGGATGCCGAGGCGCGCCGCTGCGGCCGCGGTGCGATCGAGCTCGGCGCGGCTGTCGAGCGTGATCCCCACCCCGGCACGAATCGCCCGCTCGAGCAGCGCGCTGTCCTTCATGGGACCGTTCAGTGAGATCTGCGCCGGGTCGGCGCCGGTGTGCAGCGCAGCCGCGAGCTCCCCGGGACCGAAGACGTCACAGCCAGTGCGCTCGTCGCTCAGGATCCGGCGCAGCGCCAGCGAGGAGTTCGCCTTGATCGAGGGGAGAAGAAGGAACTCGCCTGGCCACCGCGACTCGAACGCGGCCCGGAATCGCCGCGCGTTGCGTCGCAGCTGATTCTCGGAGACCACGTAGAGCGGCGTGCCGAAGCGCTCGGCGAGGTCCTGCGCGGCGCACTCCTCGACGTAGAGCACGCCATCGCGAATCGACAGGCACTCGTCGAGCTGCTGCACCG
>DATFON010000046.1:0-23898 GCA_035265465.1 Solirubrobacterales bacterium
CGCCAGCCGAGCGCCTCGACCACCTCGTCGAACGGAAGGATGACGTTGACGTCGTCGGGCTCGCGGCGCAGCCTCCGTGCCAATCGCGACAGGGCCTGTCGCCGCCGGGCGCGGCTGAAGTCGCTCTGCGCGTCCTGGGTCGGGAAGCCGGTATCCGGCACACGGCCAGCGTAGCTCCGCCCGGGCGTGGTGTGGGAGGCGGTGAAGCCGCCGCAAGTGCTTCAGGGGCGTTAGGTCGGCTCGGCCGTGACCGGCGCCTCCGCCTCGGCGAAACTGGCACGGAGGACCTTCTTGTCGAACTTGCCCACGGAGGTCTTCGGGATCTCGTCGACGAACTCGATTCGCTCCGGGATCCACCACTTGGCGACCCGGCTGGCCAGGTGGTCGCGGACCCCGTCGGCGTCCAGCTCGGACCCCGCCCGGCGGACCACGCACGCGCACGGGCGCTCGCCCCAGCGCTCGTCGGGCACCGCGATCACCGCCGCCTCGACGACATCGGGATGGGCCATGACCTCGTTCTCGAGCTCGACCGAGGAGATCCACTCGCCCCCGGACTTGACGAGGTCCTTTGTGCGGTCCACGAGCCTGATGTAGCCGCCCGGCTCGACCTCGGCGACGTCGCCCGTGCGTAGCCAGCCGTCGTCCGTGAACTTCTCCGCGCCGCCCGGATCCTCGTAGTAGGCCCGCGCGATCCAGGGGCCGCGGACCTCGAGCTCGCCGCCCCGTTCAGTGTCGATTCGGAAGTCGATCAGCGGCAAAACACGCCCCTGGGAGGCCCGGAGCGCGTACGCCTCGTCGTCGGAGAGCTCGACGTCGCCGGGCAGACGGGAGGTCGCCGCAAGCGGGCTCGTCTCGGTCATCCCCCACCCCTGTACGAGCGGGACGCCAAAGCGCTCGGCGAAGCCGCGGATGAGCGCCTCCGGCACCGCCGACCCGCCCGCCTTCAGTTCCCTGAGGCTGCTGAGGTCGGGCGCGGGGTCCAGCTCGAGGATCCCGTTCCAGATCGTCGGCACGCCGGCCGTCCAGGTGACCCCCTCGGCGGCGATCAGCTCGGCCAGCCCGCCTGGGGAGAGGTCCGGGCCCGGAAGCACCAGCCGGGCGCCCACCATCGTCGCGACGTACGGGATCCCCCATGCCATCGCGTGGAACATCGGCACGACGGGCATCGCCGAGTCAGCCTCCCGGATGCCCATGGAGTCCGGCAATCCGGCCCCCAGCGTGTGCAGGACGATCGAGCGATGTGAGTACAGGACGCCCTTTGGCCGGCCTGTCGTGCCGCTCGTGTAGCACATGGCGGCCGCGGTGTTCTCGTGGAAGTCGGGAAACTCGAAGGAGGGATCGCCGCCCGCGATCAGCTCCTCGTAATCGAGTGCACCCGCCCGCTGGCCCGGGCCGTCGGGCATCAGGACCTCGCGCTCGGTTGCCTCGAAGTTGGGCATCGCCTCGGCCAGCGACGCGTCGACGAACACCAGGCGGTCGTCCGCGTGTGTCGTGATGTAGCGCAGGTCGTCCTCGAACAGCCGGACGTTGAGCGTATGGAGGATGGCCCCCATCGAGGGGACCGCGAGATACAGCTCCAGGTGCCGTAGCGAGTTCCACGCAAAGCTGGCCACGCGGTCGCCCGGCTGGACGCCCAGCTCCGAGAGCGCGCTCGCCAGCCGGCGTGCCCGTTCGACGACCTGCGCGTACGTCGAGCGTTCGATACCGGCCTGGGTTTGGGCCACGACCTCGCGCTGCCCGAAGATCGACTCCGCGCGCTCCGCGATCTGCTTGACCAGGAGCGGGCGATCCATCATCAGCCCGTCCATCGTTGATCCCTTCGCGGCGACGGCTGTCCTAGTCGAGGCCCCGCGCCTCGCCGGTTATCTGGTAGCTCAGGTACCAGATGATGTGGCGCGTGGCTCCCACGCCCAGGTTTAGGGGGACGAGAATCCTCCTCATTGACATCGAAATCTATCTACCCGCCGATCCCGTTTCGATTCGTTTCGGTATGAAATCGGTAAGGCTTCACCCGTGAGGATCCTGCTCGTGGCAGCTAGCGGAAACGCCGCTGGCCTCGCGGAGAAGCTCGATTCGGAGGACGTGGCGGTGAAGCTCCATCCCGAGGGCCCGCCGGCCGATGGCGGACCCGAGGAGGTCGACGAGATCGCCCGGGACCTGCGCGAGCTGGAGCGGCTGCTCGAAGAAGACGGCCCGGATGCCGTCCTGTTGGCCTCGGACTCGAGCGGGGCGCTCGCGGCCGTTCTGGTCGCCACGAAGCTCGGAACCCCGGTAGCCCGCATCGAGACCCCCGGCGAGGATTCGACCGGTCCAAACGCACGCCTGATCCGCCAGCTCGCCGACGCTGTGCTTGCGCCAGAGCCCGCGGCGATCGTGGACTGGATCCGTGGTACCTACACTCCTCGGGCATGAAGGTAGGGATCGTCGGACTCGGATACGTCGGCCTCCCGTTGGCGGTCGCCTTCGCCGAGGCGGGGTGCGACGTCGTGGGCGTGGACACCGATGCCAGGCGCCTCGAGCGCCTGCGCCGCAGCGAGTCCGATGTGGAGGACGTGCCCTCGGATCAGCTCCGAGGGATCGCCGAGCGCTTCACGGCCACGGACGCCTATCGCAACCTGGCCGGCTGCGAAGCCGTGATCATCTGCGTCCCGACGCCCCTGGCCAATCACCGCGAGCCCGACCTGTCGTACCTGGTCGACGCGGCGACGCAGCTGTCACGGGTCCTCCACGAGGGGCGCCTGGTCGTGTTGGAGTCCACGACTTATCCGGGCACCACGCGGGAGCGGCTGCTGCCGATCCTGGAGGAGTCCGGCCTCGCCGCCGGTCGCGAGTTCAATCTCGCCTACTCGCCGGAGCGGATCGATCCGGGCCGGACGGACCACACGGTGCGCACCACGCCGAAGGTGGTCGGTGGATTGACCGAGGAATGCCTGCGTCGCGCGTCGGAGCTCTACGGGCTGATCTGCGACGAGGTCGTCGAGGTTTCCTCCCCCGAGATCGCTGAGCTCTCGAAGCTGCTCGAGAACATCTTCCGTTCCGTCAACATCGCTCTCGTCAATGAGCTCGCGCAGCTATGCGACCGGATGGGCATCGACATCTGGGAGGTCGTGGACGCCGCCGGCACCAAGCCGTTCGGCTTCATGCGCTTCGATCCGGGCCCCGGGATGGGCGGTCACTGCCTGCCGATCGATCCCTTCTACCTGGCGTTCAAGGCCCGCGAGCACGACTTCTACACCGAGTTCATCGAGCTGGCGGGCAAGCTGAACCAGGCACAGCCTCACTTCTGCGTCGAGAAGATCGAACGCACGCTGAACGACGCCTCCAAGCCCGTGCGAGACTCCCGCATCCTGTTGCTCGGCGTCGCCTACAAGGGCGGAGTGGGCGACCTGCGTGAGGCGCCGGCGCTGAAGCTCATCCGCCTGCTCCGGGAGCTGGGGGCCGACATCGCCTACCACGATCCGCACGTCCCGGAGCTCACGGAGCACGGACTCGCCTCCGTGGACCTCGACGAGGAGATCGCGAGCGCCGACATCGTCTGCATCGTCACGGCGCATCCCGAGGTGAATCACGAGCGCGTCGTGCGCGAAGCGCAGCTAGTCCTCGACTTCCGCGGCGTGACGAGAGGCATCGTCGCCCAAAACCTCGTTCGCCTCTAGCGATCGACGAGGCATGAGACGCCGACTCGCTCGGATCGTTCGCAGCCGCGGTGCCCGCAAGGCCGATCGGTTGACACTTGGCCTGGCGGCCGTCGCCGTCGCCACCGCGGGGTCCGTCATGCTTGGCGAGGGGATCCGGCTGGCGAGGAGGCGCATCCAGCGCGCTCCCAAGCCGGAGGTGCCCCTCGAAACCGCGGAGCTGACTCTCGAGTCGGCCGGCCGGGCGACCCAGGACGCGGTCGCCGTCCTGGTCGAGGGATACGAGGCCACCTCTCGCACCGAGAAGATCCTGTTCAACATGCTCACCGGCTTCGTCTCCGCGTTCGCGCTGATCCGGCTGTCAACGGTGGGAATCCGGGGAGGGTGGTGGCCGGCCGGGAACGTCCGCCTGGGCGGTCGCCACATTCACCACTTCGTTCCCGGGATCCTGATCGCCTTCGGATCAGGCGCCCTCGCCCTGCTCACGCAGAGCCAGAAGCTGGAGACCTCGCTGGCCATCCCCTTCGGTGCGGGGATCGGGCTGACCTTCGACGAGGCGGCCTTGCTGCTCGACCTGCGCGATGTCTACTGGACCCGTGAGGGCATCCTCAGCGTCCAGGTCAGCTTCGGCCTGGCCGCGACGCTCGGCGGCACCATCCTGGGCTTGCGGATGCTGCGCCGCGGCGAGGAGCAGGTCGAGGCCGCGGGCCGGATACCGCCCGCGTAGCGGGCGCGTCGACGAACCGGTGCCTCCGGCGGCGAGGCAGGTAGGGGAGAGGACCGTTTGCACCCACGTGGCGTTCGGTGACTCCCCCCGACGCGCGTGAGCGGCGTTTTATCCACCTATGCGGTGGATAAGTCGCCAACCGCCGGTGGGGCCTCCCTCCGAGGCGCTGGAAGTGGATGAAGGGGTTGAGGCGCCCGGGCACTCCCTCAAGTGCGCCTGTTTGAAGAGCCGAATGGCCCCCTAGGCCCGGATCACCCGGTAGCGGGCGAAGAGCTCCCCGTCCTCGTGCAGGAGCCAGGCGACCTCGAGGGGACGCTCGAGCTCGGCGAGGCCCACCTCGAGTCCCGGTCCCTCGCCGCCGGCGAGCTTGGGAGCGTGGGTGATGAACAGCTCGTCCACGAGCCCGGCGTCGAGGAGCTGGCCGTGAAGCCGAGGGCCGCCCTCGCACAAGAGAGCCCTGACCCCACGCTCGCTGCGCAGATAGCCCAGAGCGGCCGCCAGGTCGACCGTGCCCTCGTGTCGAACAATCCGAACCTCGGCGACCGTCTCCGGTGCCTCGGTCTGCGACGTCGTAAAGATCAAGACCCGGGCACCGCGGTCGGCGAACACCGGGGCGTCCCAGGGGATGTTGAGCCGCCCGCTCACGATGACCAGCAGCGGATCCTGCGACAGACCGCGCCGCTCGCGCCGCCCACGCTTGCCCGGATCCGCCACCGGACGGCCGTAGCGCTCGGCTCGCATCGTCCCCGCGCCGATCATCACGGCGTCGACCCGAGTGCGCAGGCAGACGAGCATCTCGGTATCCGTGTCGCTGCCGATCGACCCGGAGCGGCCGTGAAGCGTCGCCTTGCCGTCCACGGTGACGGCGAAGTTGGTGATCAGATACGGACGCTCGGCGGGCGGGCTCGAGATGAGATCCAGTTCGTGGATCTGATTGGGCACGGTCGTGGTCCCCGGATCGGGGAAGAGGCGACGCATTACTCGCCGGACTCCAGCTCCGCCAGATGCTCGACGTTCGCCCGGTCGTCGGCATCCTCGCTCGGCGCTGCAGAGAACCAGGCATCCAGGATCTCCGTCAGCTCCGCCGGGGAGGTGGCACGCAGGCTGAGCGCCAGGACGTTGGCGTCGTTCCACTTGCGCGCCCCCTCCGCGGTTTGCGCGTCCCCGCAGAGAGCGGCGCGGACTCCCGGGACCTTGTTGGCGGCGATGGATGCGCCGGTGCCGGTCCAGCAGCAGACGATCCCCTGCTGGGCACGTCCGGTGGCGACGTCGCGGGCAGCCGTCTCGCTGGCCCATGCCCAGTCGTCGCGCTCGGAGTCGTTGAGGACCCCGTGAGGGATCGGCTCATGGCCGCGCTTGCGCAGCTCCTCCAGCACCGCATCAGCGATGCCCACGCGCTCGTCAGCGGCGACCGAGATCAACATGGGCAAGAGCCTACGCTGTGGGCCGCAGCCAGCCGAAGCGCCGTCCGGCGAAATCCTCGAGCCTGGCCACGTCGTCGTGAAAGCGCTCGACCAGGTCCTCGCGAAGAGAGTCGGGCAGCTCGGGCTTCGGGGCCTCGCCGGCGTCGGGATCGTGGATCAGCCGCTCCGCCAGCCAGCGAAGCGACTCCGGCAGGCGATCGAAGTTGCGGTCGATCGCCCGCAGGCCCGGGAGGCGCACGGCCCTGTCCATGATGCGGAAGCGGCTGCCGCCCTTGGCGACGCCCGTCTCCCACTCGCGCTCGAATTGCTCCGAGGTGAAGCCGGAATCGACGTCAAGAAACTCGAAGGCGCGCCGCATGGTCCCGAGCCGATCGTCCCTCAGCTCCTCGCGCCCCACCACCGCGATGCGCTCGGCGCCGAACGCCTCGATGTAGGGCTCGAGCTGGAAGAAGTAGCGGCTGCGCGCCACATAGCTGGACGCTGGATCCGACAGGGCGTCGGTCAGCGTGCGATCGTCGTAGCCGCCCCCGACGTTGTGTAGGTAGTGCGAGAGCATCCGGTCGACCGGGTCGCGCACCACGTAGATCAGGCGGATGTCGCCGCCCAATACCTCGCGCATCCGCTTGGGAACGCCGTCGAAGCTGGGCCGGTTGGTGTAGTGGGGCGAGCTCTCGCCGCGCACCCGGGCGCCGCGGACGAAGTGCCCCGCGTACCAGTCCCGTCCCAGCGGCCAGTTCAGCTCGGCGACGAAGAAGTTCAGCTCCTTCGGCCGTGACATTGCGATCTCGGGGTGGAGGCTCAGATAGTGGTGCAGGCTCGTCGTGCCGCACTTCAGACCGCCGATGATGATCAGGTTCGGCATCGCCCCCTCCTGCCGGTGCTTCCGCGCGTGGCGCCTGGCGCGCCGGCGCTCCGCGGCGAAGCGCTCGTGCGCCCGGGCCACCATCGCCCGATCCGCGCGATCGCTCGGGGTGATCTCAGCCGCCGGCGCCAAGCCGCTTCGCCGCGTCGCGAAGGTTCTTGACCGTGGCGGAGGGCGCCTTGCGGCCCTCGAGCTTCTCGCCCTTGCGGTTGACCCAGATCACCGGCACGTTCATCTTCAGGCAGGGGGCCACATCGGTCTCATAGCCGCTCGCGATGTGCAGCCAGCCCTTCTTCCCACCGATGCGACGGGCGCACTCCTTGAAGTGCGCCGGGTCGGGCTTGTAGCTTCGAACCTGCTGGGCAGTGACCACGAGGTCGAGCTCGGTTCGAAGATGGCGGCGAGAGAGGCCGAGCAGCTTGTCGTCGATGTTGGAGACGATCCCAACCTCGTAGCGCTTGCCGAGGCGGTCCATGGCGGCGTTCGCCTCACGGAACGGAAGCCATCGCGGGACGCTGTCGGGAAGGAACTGCGCCCGGGACGGCTCCAGCTCCCAGCCGATCTCCTTGGCGGCGCGCACCGTCGCGCGGCGAAGTACCTCGGCGTACAGCTCGTAGGAGCCGCGGATGATGTCCGCCTGGATCTCGAAGAACCGATTCAGGAGCGGCTCCTCCTCGAAGCTGAACCCATCGCGGTCGGCCTCCTTGCGGAACGACTCGAGAATCCCCTTCTCCCAATCGATCAGAGTTCCGTAGCAATCGGTCGTGACCCAGGTGATGTCTTTGAGCTTCGGGAGCGCCATGAGCCGCGGGATTATGCCAAGCGGCACATTTCGGCCCCATCCCGGCCTGGCTCTCGGCTCGGATAGGCTGCCCCGCCTATGAAAAACGACACATGCTTCTGCCGGCACCCTACGGCGCCGGCCTCCCACCCAACAACCGGCACATGCTGCTGCCGGCGCCGTACGGCACCGGCCTAGAACCACCGGGATGGATCTACTCGAGTATCAGGGCAAGCAGCTGTTCGCCGCGCACGGCGTTCCGGTCCCCGAGGGGCGGCAGGCGGACACCGTGCCCGCTGCGGTCGAGGCCGCCGAGGAGCTGGGCTATCCGTGCGTGATCAAGGCCCAGGTGCGCATCGGCAAGCGCGGCAAGGCGGGCGGGATCAAGATCGCGAACGACCGCGAGGAGGCCGTGAAGCACGCCGAGGCCATCATCGGCATGGACATCCGGGGATTCAAGGTCCACGAGGTGTGGATAGAACAGGCATCGAGGATCGACGCCGAGTACTACGCCTCGCTCATCCTGGACCGCTCCGAGAAGAAGCTCCTGGCGATCCTCTCCCGCATGGGCGGGATGGACGTCGAGGAGGTGGCGGAGACCGATCCCGGGGCCCTGATCCAGCGACACATCGAGCCAGACGACGAATTCACAGCCGATGTCGTCCGCCAGATGGCGATCGATGCTCGCATCGACGAGGACGTGACCGACGGCGTCGCGGAGCTCCTCGTGAAGCTTCATGCGGTGGCGCTGGCCGAGGACGCCACCCTGATCGAGGTGAATCCGATGATCGTCACCTCGGATCGCGCGGTTGTCGCTCTCGACTCCAAGGTCACGATCGACAACAACGCGATGTTCCGGCATGCCGAGCTCGCGGACCTCCGCGACCTCTCCGCCGAGGACCCGCAGGAGCGGATGGCCAAGGAGAAGGGCCTCACCTACGTCAAGCTCGGCGGCAACATCGGGATCCTGGGCAACGGCGCGGGCCTTTGCATGTCGACCCTCGACGTCGTGGCCCAGGCGGGTGGCAAGCCCGCGAACTTCCTGGATGCCGGCGGCGGCTCGAAGGCGGACGCCATCGTCGACGCGCTCGAGGTGATCACCTCTGACGAGAACGTCAACGCCATCCTCTTCAACATCTTCGGCGGCATCACCCGCTGCGACGAGATCGCCAAGGGGATCATCGAGGCGTCGCGGAGGACCGACATCGGCGTGCCCATGGTCGTGCGGCTGGACGGGACGAACTCCGAGGAGGGGCTTGGCCTCCTGGCCGACGCGGACCTCCCCGATCTGCACGTGGAGAAGACGATGCTCGGTGGCGCCGAGCGCGTCGTGGAGATCTCGCGGAACTGATGTCGATCATCGTCGACACCGACACCAAGCTCGTGATTTCGGGCCTCACGGGCCGGGAGGGCTCATTCCACGGGCTGCGAAACCGCGCCTACGGCACCGATGTCGTGGCCGGGGTGACGCCCGGCAAGGGGGGCCAGGACGTCGAGGGCATCCCGATCTACGACGAGATCGCCCAGGCCGTTGCCGAGCGAGGCGCCAACACGTCAATGATCTTCGTTCCCGCTCGCTTCGCGGCGGCGGCGATCGACGAGGCGATCGACGCGGGCGTCCACACGGTGATTGCGATCACCGAGGGGATCCCCGTCCTCGACATGCTTCGGGTCTACTGGAAGGCCAAGGAGGCCGGGGTACGCTTGATCGGCCCCAATTGCCCGGGCGTCCTGTCACCGGAGAAGTCGAACGTGGGGATCATCCCGGCGCAGTTCTTCGATCCCGGCTCGATCGGAGTGGTCTCGAAGTCGGGCACACTCACCTACCAGATCGGCAACGAGCTGAAGCAGGCGGGGATGGGCAACTCCTCGATCGTGGGGATCGGCGGCGACCCGATCGTCGGGTCGGACTTCATCGACGTACTCGCCCTCTTCGAGGCCGATGACGAGACGGAGCTGATCGTGATGGTGGGCGAGATCGGCGGCGACGCCGAGGAGCGCGCCGCGGACTTCATCGCCGAGCAGGTCTCGAAGCCGGTCGTCGCCTACATCGCCGGCTTCACGGCCCCGCCCGGCAAGCAGATGGGCCACGCCGGGGCGATCATCTCCGGCTCCTCCGGAACCGCCGAGGCCAAGAAGGAGGCGCTGGAGGCCCGCGGCGTCCGCGTGGGCCGCTCACCGACCGAGACGGCGCAGCTGGCCGTCGAGGCGATCGGCACCCGGGCCTAGGCAGCGGCAGCAAGCAGGTTGCGAGTGGTGTTCGCGACTCGCACTGGTTCGTCTCGGAGCTGGCGGTAGGTGATCCGGACCACGCGGTAGCCAGCGACCAGAAGCGGCGTCGCGCGCCCGGTCCCGCTCGAACGCGGCGCGAGCGCGGTGGAATTTGAAGCTGTCCAGCTCTACGACGAGGCGATGCGCCGGCCAGAGGGCGTCGACCTCGAATTCCAGGCCAAAACATGTTGCGTATGGCCGGCAAATGTGTCGGCTTCGGGTAGACCTATACTCGGGCCGCGATGGCACCCGAGCTGATCAGCTTCGCTCGCGGCGCTCCCAGCGCCGACATCCTGCCTGTCGACGCGGTTCGCGAGGCCGCGCAGCGGGCGCTCACCGACGACTGGAAGCGCGCTCTCTCCTACGGCACCGGCATCGGGCATCCCGGCCTCTGCGAGTGGATCGCCGAGCGCCACGGGCTGGCCGATCCGGCGCAGGTGATGGTCACCAACGGATCGCTCGAGGCGGGGGCGATGCTGTTTCAGCATCTCGTTGCCCCAAGCGACAGAGTCGTCGTCGAGCAGCCCTCCTACGACCGGACGCTGCTGCTCCTGGAGCGGCTCGGTGCCGAGCGGATCGGTGTGCCGCTCGAGGCCGACGGCATCGACGTCGAGGAGCTTGAGCGCGTGGTTGCCGAGGGCCCGCCGGTGAAGCTGGTCCACGTGATTCCGAACTTCCACAACCCAGCCGGGTGCACGCTCTCGTCCGCCAAGCGCCGGCGCCTCGTCGAGCTGGCTGCCGAGCACGACTTCTGGATCCTCGAGGACGATCCCTATCGCGAGCTGCCGTTCGACGAGGACCCGCCACCGACCATGCTCACGCCCGAGCCCGGCGGCCGGGTGATCCATGCGTCCTCGTTCTCGAAGACCGTCAGCCCGGGCGTGCGGGTGGGGTACCTGGCCGGGCCCGAGGATGAGATCGCGAAGCTCGCCAAGCGCGCAAACGAGATCTACATCTCCCCAAACATGCTCGCCGAGTCCATCGTCTTCGAGCTCTGCCGCTCGGGCGGGCTCGACGAGAACATCGCGTTCGTGAAAGGGGCCCTTCGGGAGCGGCGCGACAGGCTGGTCCGCGCCCTCCGCGAGCACATACCGGAAGCGGACTTCGTCGAGCCGGGTGGCGGCTACTTCCTGTGGCTGACGCTGGACGACGACGTGGACACCACGGAGCTGCACGCCGCCGCGCTGGAGGAGAAGGTGGCCTTCATCGCCGGCCCGGATTTCATGCTCGATGGCGGCAGGTCGAGCCTGCGACTCTCATTCGCGAGCGTCCCTCCGGATCGGATCGAGGAGGGCGTCGCGCGGGTCGCTCGGTCCCTGGACCGAGTTCGAGCCGCCAGCCCGGCTTGAGCCGGCGAACCGGGCCTTCGACCTCGCGGACAGTACGCGGGGCGAAACGTTGGCCCGTGGTCCATGGCGACTGCCGAAGTACGCAGCGATTATTTACTCGGTCGTTACATGGTGCTTAGTCGGTGGACCTAACCTGGCCCGGCCCGACAGAAAACACACAGAGGAGGTGACTCACCGATGACTCCGATCACCGTGGTCGAAGGAACTCGAAAGCTGGATCCGGTAAGCGAGCGAAACGTCGCGGAGCGGCGCTTCTCGGCGCTGGCGTCGGCCGTCCGCGAGCACGAGGCGTTGGTGCGCCGCCGCCAGGTCGCGATCCGGCCGCAGGACCAGGCGCTGTACCGCCGGCTTCGCCAGATCTGCGGCGAGCTCTAGGGGCGGGCGCGTTGCCCGGGCGGCGTCGGCTCTCCGAGCGGCCGCGGCTGAGACCGCCGGCCCTAGCGGCCGTACCGGTCGCTCGAGAGTTCGAGCTGCTCCGGCAACGGCGCCCGCGGCGGGGGGGACGGGTCGGCGCGAACAGACACGGTCTCCGCAACGCTCCGCGACACCACGTGCGAGCCATCGGCGGACGCGAGGACGACCTCGTCGTCGCCGGAGCTCTCGAGCGTCCCGTCCAGACCCGGTCGCATGCCGGCCTCCTTCAGGTAGTGAAGGAGCTCCTCGGCCTCGTTCTCGAACCTAAGCACGTGAACGCTCGCACCCGGCTCGACGTCCGCCAGTAGAGCCCCCTGCTCCCGGACTCCCTCCACGAGCGGATGGCCGTGAGGGCAGGTCTTCGCGTCGCCGATCGCGGCGAGCATCCGCTTCTCCAGCACCGGCGACATCGCGTGCTCGAGCCGCTCGGCCTCCTCGTGGACCTCGTCCCAGGGGATGCCCAGCACGTCGGTTAGAAAGCGCTCGATCAGCCGGTGGCGGCGGACGATCGCCTGCGCGTGCTCGCGGCCGCTCGTCGTGAATGCCAGCGACTTGTCGGCGAGCCGATCGACGTAGCCGTCACGCTCGAGGCGGCCGATCATCTCGTGGACCGTGGGTGCCGAGAGCTGCATCGCGCGCGCGATGTTGGCGCCGGTGATCGGAAGGCCCGCCTCCTCCAGCCAGAACATGATCTGGAGGTACTCCTCCTCGGCGACCGTTGCGTGATCGTCGGTCATCCCCTCCGATAGTACGCGGCCCGTGAAAGGATCTCGGGGTGCGCATCCAACGGGGCACACGGGCGGTCGTCACGGGGGCCTCGCGCGGCATCGGGCGGGCGCTCTCGGTCGAGTTGGCCCGTCGCGGCGCGCGCTTGGGACTGATGGCGCGAGGGAAGGAGGGGCTCGAGGCGGCGGCGGCGGAGCTCCCGGCGGGCGACCACGTGACGGCGGCTGCCGATGTCTCGAAGTGGGGACAGACGAGCCGCGCGATCGACCGGCTGGCGAAGCGCCTGGATGGGATCGACCTGCTCGTCGTGAACGCCGGGGTCCTGCACTACTCCCCGCTGATGGAGCAGGAGCTCTCCGACGCCGAGCAGATGGTGAAGACGAACGTCTTCGGGACGCTCTACACGGTCAAGGCTGCGCTACCTCACATGGTGGCGAGTGGACCGGGCCACGTCGTCGTCCTCTCGTCCGCCGCCGGGCTGCGGTCATTTCCCTGGGGCGCCGTCTACGGCGGCACGAAGGCGTTCGACCGTGGGTTCGCGGAGGCGCTCCGCCACGAGCTCGCGGGCACGGGAATCTCGGTGACGACCGTCTATCCGGGCGAGTACGGGACGACCATCCTCGCCCACCAGCGAGACCGGCTGCCGGCGTGGCGCACCAACGACGAGGAGCGCCCCGTCTCCGAGCTGGTCGACGCGATCGTCAAGGGCGTGGAGAAGGACGCTCGTGCGGTCTACGCCCCGCCCGTGGTCCGGATCCTCGGCCTCAGCGGCATCGCGCCACGCCTCATGGACCGCCTGCTCGTGAGGATCCGAGGCCGTGCCGCCGCCCCGCGGCTGGACTAGCGAGCCCTCCTCGCGGCAGACCCGGGCTCGGTGGGTGGGCTTGGAGACCCCGAGCGGGTTGCGGTGACCCGCCATCACCGGGAACGCTCGGGTAGGTTGCCTGCCCCGTGACCACCGTTCGCGAGGCCGTCTACGAGCTCTTCCGTGCCCGCGGGATGACGACCATGTTCGGCAACCCGGGGTCCACCGAGCTGCCGATGCTCCACGACTTCCCGGAGGACTTCCGGTACGTCCTGGGGCTTCAGGAGGCGGTCGTGGTGGGAATGGCCGATGGCTACGCGCAGGCATCCGGCAAGCCGACCCTGGTCAACCTCCACACGGCCCCAGGGGTCGGGAACGCGATGGGGGCGATCTTCAACGCGCAGGCGAACAAGTCACCGCTCGTGATCACGGCCGGGCAGCAGGTTCGGGCCATGATCACCCTGCAGGCGAACCTCACCGACCGCGACGCGGCCCGGGTCCCGCATCCGTTCGTCAAGTGGAGCTACGAGCCGCCGCGCGCCCAGGACGTGCCGCTGGCGCTCGCCCGGGCTACGCACGTTGCGTCGCTTCCGCCGCGGGGCCCCGCGTTCGTCTCGATCCCGATGGACGACTGGCGTGCTGAGGTGGACGACGGCGATGTCGGCCACGCGATCGCGCGCTCCGTGACCGGCAGGGCTGCCGCGGATCCCGAGGCGGTGCGATCGCTGGCCGATCGCCTGGCGGCGGCGAAGGACCCGGCGATGGTCGCCGGCCCGGACGTCGACGCAAGTGGGGCGTGGGAGGCGGTCGTCGCGCTCGCCGAGCGACAGCGCGTGCCGGTCTGGGCGACCCCGGCGCCCGGTGGCGGCCGGATCGGCTTTCCGGAGGGCCACCCGCACTTTCGGGGCACGCTTCCGCCCGCGATCGGGCCGCTCGGCCAGATGCTCGAGGGCCACGACCTGGTGCTGGTCCTGGGCACGTCGATCTTCCCCTACTACCCGTACATCCCCGGGCCGCTGCTTCCCGAGGGAACCGAGCTCGTGGCGGTGACAAGCGATCCGGACGAGGCCGCTCGCGCCCCGATGGGCGATGCGATCGTCGCCGACGTGAAGCTCACCGCCGAGGCGCTGCTGGCCGCCGTTCCAGAGGCCGATCGCCCCGCGCCGGAGCCGCTGGGCGAGCCACAGGCGCCACCCGAGTCCGATCCGCTCAGCCCGTCGACGGTGCACGCGGCCCTCGGCGAGGCGCTGCCCGACGACGCCATCATCGTCCTCGAGTCGCCGTCGAGCACGATGGCCCTTCGCAACCAGCTGCGCCTCTCGCGCCCGGGGAGCTACTACTTCGGCGCCGGCGGGGGGCTCGGCTTCGGTCTCGCGGCCGCCGTGGGGGTGCAGCTCGCCCAGCCGAGCCGGCCCGTGGTGTGCGTGATGGGCGAGGGCTCCGTGCAGTACGCCGTGACCGCGTTCTGGTCCGCCGTCGCGTACGAGGTCCCGGTGACGTTCCTCGTGCTCAGAAACGAGGAGTACTCGATCCTCAAGTGGTTCGCCGACACCGAGCAGGTCACCGACCCGCCCGGCCTGCAGCTGCCCGCGCTCGACACGGCTGAGATCGCCGCCGGCTACAGGCTGAAATCACGCCGCGTCGCCGGCCTCGAGGAGCTTCGCTCCGAGCTCTCCGCCGCCATCCCCTCGAGTCAGCCCGAGCTGATCGAGGTCGGGGTCGCGCCGGGGATGGCGCTCTTCTAACGTCCACAACCAATGAACGACACCCACCAGTCGCCGAGCCCTACGGCTCGGCGCTAACTGCCGTGGCGCTCCTACAGCCAGATGTCCAGCGGATCGCGCCGGAGGCGACGGATCCGGCAACTGGCCCCGCGCCCGAGTGGATCGCCTCGGGGACGCCGGAGCCGCTCCGCACGGATCTCGAGACGCTGCTCGGCTCCGACCGCGTCCTCAGCCGGGCGCTGGATCTGATCCGCTACGCCTCCGACGCGAGTCCGTACCGCCTGTTTCCCAAGGCGATCGTCGAGGCGCGCGACGCCGGCGATGTGGCGAAGGTGCTCAGCTTCGGGCGCGAGCGCGGGGTCCCGGTCACGCTGCGCTCGGCGGGCACCAGCCTGAACGGTCAGAGCCAAAGCGACGGGATCATGGTCGATGTCCGCCGCCACTTCGCGGGGGTGAAGGTGGAGGAGGACGGCGCCACGGCGAGGGTGCGGCCGGGGACGGCCCTCGGACACGCCAACCGCGTCCTGCTCCCCTTCAGCCGCCGCCTTGGGCCGGATCCGGCGAGCACGGACTTCGCGACCGTCGGCGGCGTCATCGCCAACAACTCGGGTGGCATGCGATGCGGGGTCACCCAGGACTCGTACTCAACGGTTCGCTCGCTGAAGCTGGTCCTGCCGTCGGGCACGACGATCGACACCTCCGAGCCAGGCGCGGAGGAGCGCTTCGCACAGCTGGAGCCGGAGCTCGCCCAGGGGCTCGCCGGGATCCGCGACGAGATCCGCGCCGACGACGAGCTCGCCGAGCGCATTCGGCGCAAGTTCCGAATCAAGAACACGATGGGCTACCGCCTGTGCGCGTTCCTGGACGCCGACGCGCCGCTGGAGATCTTCCGCCGCCTGGTCGTGGGCTCCGAGGGAACGCTTGCGTTCGTCGCGGAGGCGGTTTTCGACACCGTCCCCCTGCTCCCGCACACGTCGACGACCTGGGTCCACTTCGCCGACATCCACAAGACCGTCGAGCCGGTCCCGGACCTGGTCGCGGCGGGGGCGACCGCCGTGGAGATGATGGTCGCGCCGGCGCTCATCGCGGCGAGCTATTCGATTTCCGGCACGCCCGAGTACTGGCGCGAGCTGCCGCCGGAGTCCGCCGCGCTCCTGATCGAGTACCGGTCCGACGATCCCGCGGACCTCGACGGCATGGAGCAGCAGGCCATCGACGCGCTCGCCGACCGGGAGACTCTGCGCGGCCCCGAGTTCACGCGGGACGAGGAGCTGACCGAGGTCTACTGGCGCACTCGCGAGGGCCTTCACGGGATCGTGGGGCGCATGCGGCCTCAGGGGACCGCGCTCATCGTCGAGGACGTATGCGTGCCGCCGGAGCGGATCGCGGAATCGGCCACCGACATCCAGGCGATCCTCGGCAAGCACGGGTTCCTCCCCGGAGTCGCCGGCCACACGTCGGCCGGGAACCTCCACTTCATGCTCACGCCGAACTTCGCGCTGGCCGAGGACCGGGAGCGCTACGAGGCGTTCATGAGCGACCTGGTCGACCTGATCGTCGACAAGTACGACGGCTCGCTCAAGGCCGAGCACGGGACGGGGATCAACATGGCGCCCTACGTCGAGAAGGAGTGGGGCCCCAAGGCCACGGAGTTCATGTGGCGGATCAAGCGGCTTGCCGATCCGGATGGCGTACTGGGTCCGGGCGTCATCCTGAACCGCGATCCCGACGCGCACCTCCAGAACCTGAAGTCCACGCCTCCGATCGAGGACGTCGCCGACACCTGCGTCGAGTGCGGGTTCTGCGAGCCGGTCTGCCCGAGTCGCCTGCTGACCACCACGCCGCGTCAGCGAATCGTGCTGCGGCGCGAGATGGCCCGCCAGCCCCAGGGCTCGCCCCTCCAGCAGGCGCTCATCGAGCAATACGAGTACGACGGCATCGAGACCTGCGCGGCCGACGGGAGCTGCGTCCTGTCCTGCCCCGTCGGGATCGACACCGGCAAGATGATCAAGGACTTCCGAAACCGTGAGCACGACCAGGGGGCGCAGCGGTCGGCGCTGAAGGCGGCGAAGCGATGGGCTGGGGTCGAGCGCGCGGCTCGTGGCGCGCTGCGGGTGGGGGGCGGCGTCTCAAAGACGCTCGGCGACGCCCCGCTTCGGGCGGCGACAAGGGCACAGCGGCACCTGGTGAGCGCCGAGCTCATGCCCGAGTGGGGTCCGGCGATGCCCCGGGCGGCCTCGTCGCACCTGCCCGAGACCGCCCGCCGTGACGCCGCCGCCGTGTACGTGCCCTCGTGCGTGAACCGGATCTTCGGCGTCTCGCGGCAGGCCAACGGAGCCGGGCCGGGCTTGAGCGTGGTCGAGGCGATGGTGCGGGTGTCGGCCCGGGCAGGGTCGCCGGTGTGGATCCCGCCCGACGTCGCCGGTCACTGCTGCGCGGTTCCGTGGGGATCGAAGGGCTACAGCGACGGTCACGCCTGGATGGCGAACAAGATGGTCGAGAGCCTGTGGCGCTGGACCGACGAGGGCGAGCTATCGGTGATCGTCGATGCCAGCTCGTGCACCCACGGGATCGTGAGCGAGCTGGGCAGCGCGCTCACCGAGGAGAACGCCGAGCGTCACGGCAAGCTCGAGATCCTGGACGCCACCGACTGGGCCCGCGATCGGCTGCTGCCGAAGCTCGACATCTCCAAGGCCGGTGCGATCGCCGTTCACCCGACCTGCTCGGGCCGCCACCTGGGGATGGACCGCCGGCTGCGAAAGCTCGCGGTTGAGCTCGCCGATGACGTCTTCGTGCCGCCGTCGGCCGCCTGCTGCGGGTTCGCCGGCGACCGCGGATTCCTGCACCCGGAGCTGACGGCGTCGGCGACGCAGGAGGAGGCGGCGGAGGTGAAGGGACGTACCTTCGACGCCCACATCTCCACAAACCGCACCTGCGAGATCGGCATGGAGCGGGCCACGGGTAGGCGCTACGTGCACGTGGTTCAGCTCCTCGAGGTGCTGACGCGCCCCGCCTCAGCCGCCTAGCGAGGGCGGGCTCGTCACCCGTTCGGCGAGGCGCTTCGGAGCGATCAGGCAGTAGCTTGTCGCGATCAGCTCGGCGAGCTCCTCCCAGTCTGTTCGGACATCGTCGAGCTGGACACCGATCCAGCCCTTCGTTCCGACGTAGGCCGGCATATAGAAGGGATCGCCCTGCTCGAGCAGCGCCTCGCGCTCGATCGGATCGGCCTTGACCCTGATCGAGGACCCGTCGTCGGCGGCGATGCAGAACATCTTTCCGCGGCCGCTTCCGACTCGGAACGTGGGGTGCTCCCAGGCCTCGATCTCGAACGCCTCCGGAAGCGCGAGGCAGAGCTTCCGTACCCGGTCGATGAGCGCTGTGTCGCCCAGCCGACCTAGCCCCGTTCGGCGAGTGTCGAGACCACGGCCTCGTACACGCCGTCGCCGCTCTTGCCCTCGGTGATGGTCACATTGGCCCGACCGGCGATCGCCTCGCGAAGGCCAGGATCGCGCTCCGGGCCGTTCGCGACCACGAAGAACCTGCCGACGAACTCGGAGGCGTCCAGGTCCTCCAGCGAGTCGCCCACCGCGATGCACTCCTCCGGCGCGTAGGCCCGGGCGCGCCTGTGAAAGCCGACCGCCTTCGCCTTGCTCGCTCCGCCGGGGACCAGGTGGTACGCGTGCGCGACCTCGTCCAGGCCCCGCACGGGCCTGGTGATCGCCCCGTTGTCCAGGAAGCGCAGATCCTCGTGGCCCGACTCGGCGAGGAGCTCGTTGGCAGCCGCCACGTCCACCTTGCCCCGAAACAGATGCGAGAGCCTTCGGTCGTGGTGCCATGGGTGATGCCATTCGAGCCGGCCCGGAAAGCGCTCGAACAGAAGATCCGGGATTCCGGCGGCGAGCATCTTCTCCGAGGGGGTGCCGTCGTCGTCCGGGACCCAGTCGCCGGTCAGGAACGTTCGCTCGCCGTCGATGAACACGCCGCAGCCCGCCTCGTAGATGTACGAGGTTTGGGCCAGGAGCCGGGCGTCGGCCATCACCTGAGCCTCGCGACGGCCGGACATGATCACCACCTCGACGCCGGCGCGGTCGCACGCTTCGAGCATGCGCGCCTGGCGCAGCGAAAAGTTTCCCTCCCAGTCGCGAAACAGCGACCCATTGCGACCGAGGAGAGTTCCGTCGAGGTCGGTGTACAGGCATCGCAGCGGCACGGCAGCGCACCGTACAGGCCCCGCCGAGCCCTCGCCCGCTCCGGCACCGGACTAAGTTAGACGGCGGTGACCCGCTGGCGTCTGTCCGACCGCGTGCTCGAGTTCCCGCCGCCCCTTGCGGCGGGGATCGTGAACGTCACTCACGACTCATTCTTCGAGGGGGCACGCAGCGGGACGCCCGAACGAGCGATCGAGGACGGGCTCGAGCTCGTGGCGTCCGGGTTCGACCTGCTTGACGTGGGGGCCGTGCCGGCCCGCGCCGGGCCGCCGATCACGCCCGAGGAGGAGGCCGCGCGGTTGATCCCCGCGATCGAAGGGCTAGTGAGCCAGGCCGGTGTTCCCACCAGCGCGGACACGTTCCGCGCCGAGGTCGCGGCTGGGGCGTTGGACGCGGGCGCGGTCGCGATCAACGACATCTCGGGCGGTGCCGATCCCGAGCTCCTGGAGGTGGTGGGACATCGCGGCTGCGGCTACGTCCTGATGCACATCGAGGGCCCGCCCCGGGTGGATCGCGAGCCGCCCGCCCACGACGACCCGGTGGCGTATCTGATCGGCTGGTTCGCGGAGCGCCTCGAGTCCGCGCTCGCACGCGGAGTGGCCGAGGAGCAGATCGCACTGGACCCGGGCTTCGACTTCGACCTCTGCGTCCGCGACGACGTCGAGATCCTCGGCCGGCTCGGCGAGCTGCGATGCCTGGGGCGACCGTTGTTCGTGGCGCTTTCGCGAAAGGACTTCCTGGGCGCCCTCCTGACCGGTTCGTGGGAGGAGCGGGCCCCGGCGAGCGAGCGCGAGTGGGCAACGGCCGCAGCCACGGCCCTGGCGGTCGATGCGGGCGCCGAGATGGTCCGGCTCCACGATCGATCGGCGCTGGACGCGCTGCGCGTCGCCGCCGCGATCGCCGATCCGTCGATGGCGGGCGAGTCGCCGTCGAAGGCGTCCGATCCGGGGGTCCACGGTGTCGGTCGGCGCTAGCGCGACCGCCGCCTCGGGCTGGGCGCGCGCGATCGAGCCCGGCCGCTCGAACGGCCGCCTGGTGGCGGAGAGCCAGGCGCCGGGTCGATCCGCCGAAACCGTGGAGATACCCACCTGGATCGCCCCCGAGCTGAACGCTGCCCTCCTGGGCAGCGGGATCGCGTCGCTCTACTCCCATCAGCTCGAGGCGCTCGAGGCCGCACGGCACGGAAACGTCGTCGTCACCAGCGGCACGGCGTCGGGGAAGTCGCTGTCGTTCAACCTCCCGGTGCTGGACGAGCTGGCCCGCGACGATCACCGGCGCGCGCTCTACCTCTACCCCACCAAGGCGCTGGCCCAGGATCAGGCCAGGAAGCTCTCGGAGCTCGGACTGAGGCAGCTTCGCCACGCGATCTACGACGGTGACACCCCCAGGGAGGATCGGCCCCAGATCCGTCGCCGATCCAATCTGATCCTCACCAACCCCGACATGCTGCACATCGGGGTCCTGCCCCACCACAAGAGCTGGGGCGACTTCCTGGCGAACCTGGCGTGGGTCGTCGTGGACGAGGCACACACCTACCGCGGCGTCTTCGGCTCCCACGTCGCGAACGTGCTGCGGAGGCTGAGGCGGATCGCGCGCCGCTACGGCGCCGAGCCGCGCTTCATCCTGGCGTCGGCGACCATCGCCAATCCCGCCGAGCTGGCCGAGGGGTTGGTCGGCGAGCCGTTCCGCCTGGTGGACTCCGACGGCGCCCCCCGTGCCCCCCGGCGCATCGCGATGTGGAACCCGCCCGTCATCGACAAGCGGTCGATGACGCGCCGCTCGGTCCTGTCGGAGGCCGCCGAGGTCCTGGCTGACCTGGTCGGGGAGGGGATGCGAACGATCTGCTTCCTGCGCAGCCGGCGCGGCATCGAGCTGATCCAGCGGTTCACGCGGATGCGGCTCGAGGAACTGGGGCGCCCGCAGCTCGCCGAGCGGATCGCGCCGTATCGCGCGGGCTACACCCCACAGCAACGTCGCGAGATCGAAGCCCGGCTTGCCGGAGGCGACCTGCTCGCCGTCGTCGCGACCGATGCCCTCGAGCTGGGCATCGACATCGGTTACCTGGACGCGGCGATATGCGTCACCTTTCCGGGCACGGTGGCGAGCCTGCGGCAGATGTGGGGCCGCGCGGGGCGGCGCACCGAGGGGCTGGCGCTGTACATCGCCGGCGAGGACGCTCTGGACCAGTTCTTCTGTCGCCATCCCGACGAGTTCCTGGAGCGGCCGGTGGAGGCCGCGATCCTGGATCACGAGAACGACCGGATCCAGCTCGCGCACGTCCTCGCGGCCGCGTACGAGCTGCCGCTGTCGGAGACCGACGCCGAGTTCCTGGGTCCGCGATGGCGGGAGCGGGCGGAGGCCCTGGCCGGCATCGGCGAGTTGAGACGCGGACGCGAGGACCGCTACCTGCCGCGCGGCCCCAACTTTCCCGCAGCAGACATCTCGCTGCGCTCGGCGTCGCCCGACTCGATCGCGATCGTGGAGCGCGACTCGGGCGAGCTGCTGGGGGCCGTGGAGGCCGAGCGCGCCTTCACGACAGTGCACCCGGGCGCCGTGTACCTGCACCTCGGCCGCTCCTACGAGGTTCGCGAGCTCGACATCGAGGCCCGGCGAGCGGCGGTGGATGCGTTCGACGGCGACTGGTACACGCAGCCGAAGAAGGAGACGGAAGTGTTCATCGAGGAGGTGGCCGAGCGGCGGGATGTCGCCGGCGTGGAGCTCAACTTCGGCGAGGTCTCGGTCACCGAGCAGGTGATGGCGTTTCAGCGCAAGAGCCTCTCCGACCACGAGGTGATCGATCTCGTGGCGCTGGAGTTGCCGGAGACCAACTTCCCGACGCAGGCCCTCTGGTACGTGCTTCCCGACGAGTTGGCCGGCCCACGGTCGCTACCGCCCGAGGTGCAGCTCGGCGCCCTGCACGCGACGGAGCACTGCCAGATCGCCGTGCTCCCGCTGCTTGCGATGTGCGACCGGTGGGACATCGGCGGGCTGTCGACGAACGTGCACTTCCAGACGGGCCGCCCGACGATCTTCATCTACGACGGCCACCCGGGCGGGGTGGGCCTGTCGCGGCGGGGCTTCGAGATGTTCGAGCGCCTGCTCGCCGACGCGGCCATCCTGATCGGCGAGTGCCCCTGCGCCGATGGCTGCCCCTCGTGCGTGCAGAGCCCGAAGTGCGGCAATCTCAACGAGCCCCTGCACAAGGAGGGCGCGCTGGGGCTGATGACCGGGATGCTCGCGCGAGCGACCAGCGACTGAACCCGATGACCCGGCGCCCACAGATCGCGGTGATCGGAAAGGGGACCCACGACGACGAGTTGCTGCCGCTTGCCGAGGAGGTCGGCCGGCGCATCGCCGAGGCCGGCGCCGTCCTCGTCTGCGGCGGCATGGGCGGTGTGATGGAGGCCGCGTCCCGCGGCGCCCGTGATGCGGGCGGCGATGTGATCGGGATCGTCCCCGGCGAGGATCCGGCGGACGCGAATCCGTACGTCACCCACGCCGTGGCCACCGGGATCGGCCACGCTCGCAATCTGGCGGTGGTCGCCTCGGGTGACGCGGTCATCGCGATCGGTGGAGAGTGGGGCACGCTCGCCGAGATCGGCTTCGCGCGCCGGCTGGGCAAGCGGGTGGCAGCGCTGCGGAGCTGGACTGTCAGTGGGACCGGCGAAATGGAGGGCGGTCCCGGGGTCGAGGTCGTCTCCGATCCGGCCGGCGCCGTGGACCTGGCGCTCCAGGCGGCCCGGGAGGCCCCATGACCACGGCGCTCTCGCGCGATCTGGAGATCCGCGCCGCGCGAGCGAGCGATGCTCCGGCGCTGGCGAAGCTCATGGTCCGCGGCAACTCGACCTACCGCGCCTGGGCCCCGCGCTTTTGGCAGCCGCCCGCCTTCGAGCGCACGCAGTCGCAGTGGAATCTGCGACTCCACGAGAGCGACCGATGGACGCGGATCGTGATCGATCCCGACGACAACGTCGTCGCCCTGGTGTCGTGGCGTCCGGCGCGCGACCACGGCGACGAGGGAATTGAACTGCCCGGGGTCGGCTACATCTCGCACCTCTACGTCGAGCCCTCGCGATGGGGCGGCGGGATCGCCGGCGGCCTGCTCGAGCTAGCCGAGGTGGCGATGAGGGAGGCCGACAACACGAGAGCGATTCTGTGGACCCCGACCGACGCGCCGGCTCGCGGTTTCTGCGAGCGCTGCGGCTGGCGGCTGGACGGCAGAGAGCGCTGGAGCACCGAGCTCCACCTCCCGATGGTGGGCTACGAGAAGCACCTGTAGTCGGCCCCGATTCATCTAGCCTTAGGCGCCCCGGCGAGGTAGCTCAGTTGGTAGAGCACACGACTGAAAATCGTGGTGTCGGCAGTTCGATTCTGCCCCTCGCCATCGCATAGACAAGCGGTTGGCGGAGACTGCGGGCGCCACTTCCGGGTCCGGTGGGCAACGGATTGGGCAACTCGGGGTCCCGGATGAGCCCCGCTTCGCCCAGCAAAAGACCGGCGGCTCACCGGGGCGAGTGAGCAGCCTCCTGCTCGGCTGGTGGGGCTGCGCCGACGCCGTCCAATCGGCCGAGTGGACGAGGGAGCGGCCCGGCGCCCGCCCTCCAGGTCGGGCGATGGTCCGTTTGTCCGGGCGCGGATCGCGTGCTCGGCAGATGCTCCGCACCATCTCGACGTTTCTGACGGCGACAGCGCCTACTCCCGCAGCCCGGCGGCTTCGAGGGCCCCGGCCCGGTCCTCTCCGAAGTAGGTCCACCTGACGGGGTCGCCATCGTGGAACGTCCACACGTTCCAGACAAACGCCTCAACCTCAGCGCCACTCATCTTGCCGCGCCCGCCGAAGCGGATCAGCACGAGTACCTGCTCGCCTGCGTCGATCAGCTCTTCAAGTTCCAGACTCGCGCCGCCCACCCACGGCGCATCGAGGTCGCGATAGAAGGCGCGCATTTCATCGGGGCCACGGAGGATCACTGGG
>DATFON010000047.1:0-5136 GCA_035265465.1 Solirubrobacterales bacterium
GACCCGGTTCAGGGCGGCCTCGCGGACTGGCAAACAGTGGCCCTGACGGATCCGGCGCTTCGCCCGGTTCGACCCGAGGCGCTCCACGTGACGCTCTGCTTCCTGGGCTATCACCGTGAGCGCGACATCGAGCGCATCGCGGCCGTGGCAACGGGGGTGGACGCACGGCCCGTCGAGATCCGCCTCGATCCCGAGCCGGTTCCTGTTCCCGCGAGCCGGCCGCGACTGTTCGCCGTGGGTGGCGAGAGCCCGGCCGCGTCCGCGCTCCAGGCCGAGCTCTCGGATCGGCTTGAGGCCGAGCGCTTCTACGAGCCCGAGAAGCGGCCGTTCTGGACCCACGTGACCGCGGCCAGGGTACGGCCGGAGAGGGGGTCGCGCGGGCGTGGCGGGCGCGGGCGGCCGATGCGGGTCCAGAAGCCGCCCGATCGCCTGCCGGCCGAGCTCACCGAGCCGTTCGGAGCCGTCCGGGTGGCTCTCTACCGTTCGATCCTGCGGCCGAGTGGGGCTGAGTACACGTCCCTGGCCGAACTCGAGTTGCCGCCCCCAAGGGCGGAGAAGAGGTGATGAAGAGATGGCAGACGCAAAGAAGGCAAACTTGAAGGCGGCGGACAAGGAGGCGAAGGCCAAGGACGCGGCGCTCCAGGCCGCCAAGACTCAGATCGAGCGCCAGTTCGGCCAGGGATCGCTGATGCGGCTCGGCGACCAGAGCGCCATCGAGATCGAGGCGATCTCCACGGGCGCGCTCTCGCTGGACCTCGCACTCGGGGTGGGCGGCGTGCCACGCGGGCGGATCGTCGAGATCTTCGGCCCCGAGTCGTCGGGTAAGACGACCCTCGTCTACCACATCATCGCCGAGGCGCAGGCCCTGGGCGGGATCTGTGCGTTCGTGGACACCGAGCACGCGATCGACCCGATCTACGCCAAGCGGATCGGCGTCGACGTCGACGAGCTGCTCGTCTCCCAGCCCGATTACGGCGAGCAGGCGCTTGAGATCGTGGATGTCCTGATTCGCTCCGGCGCGGTCGACCTGGTCGCGATCGACTCCGTGGCGGCGCTGACGCCGCGGGTCGAGCTGGAGGGCCAGATGGGCGAGACCCAGGTCGGCCTGCAGGCTCGCCTGATGTCGCAGGCGCTTCGCAAGCTGACCGGCAACCTCAGCCGGGCCAACACGGTTTGCGTGTTCACCAACCAGATCCGCGAGAAGATCGGGGTCAGCTTCGGCTCGCCCGAGACCCAGCCCGGCGGCCGCGCGTTGAAGTTCTATTCGTCCCAGCGGCTCGACATCCGCCGCATCGAGACCCTCAAGGAGGGCACCGAGGCGGTCGGCAACCGGGTGCGCGTGAAGGTGGTCAAGAACAAGGTCGCCGCGCCCTTCCGCCAGGCGGAGTTCGATATCGAGTACGGCGTGGGGATCTCCAACGAGGGCTGCCTGCTCGACCTCGGATTGGAGCACGACCTCATCCAGAAGTCGGGCTCGTTCTTCTCCTACGGCGAGCTCCGGCTGGGCCAGGGGCGCAACAACACGAAGCAGTTCCTGGCCGAGAATCCCGAGACGGCCCGCGAGATCGAAACCCGGCTGTTCAAGATCCTCGGGATCGAGCCCCCGGAGAGCGCCACCGAGCGGCCGGCGGATGCGACGCCGATCGCGCCGGAGGCGGAAGCCGAAGCGGAGACCGAGCGCAAGGCCGCGTAGCGAGGACCCGCCACCCGTGGCCGAGCCAGACGCGTTCGAGGTCGCGCTCGCTGCACTGCGGCGAAAGGAACGCACGAGGGCTGAGCTCGCGGCCTGGCTTGACGGTCGCGGGTTCGGGGACCGCGAGGTCCGGGAGGCGCTGACCCGCCTGGGCGAGGCCGGGGAGCTGGACGACGAGCGCTTCGCGCGCCGCTATGCAGAGGACAAGCGCGACCTGTCCGGGTGGGGTGCGGAGCGGATTCGTGAGGCGCTGATCGCTCGCGGCATTCCGAGCTCGACTGTTGAGGCGGTGCTGGCCACGGACACGCACGACGATCAGCTGGAGCGGGCGCGCGAGTTGCTCGCGCGACGCGGGCGCCCGCTCGGCGACAACGCGGAGCGCCAGCGAGCGCTCGACTACCTGGCCCGCCGGGGTTATCAGTACGAGATCGCCTACGAGGCGGTGCGGTCGGTCGCAGCCCGAGCGGCGTAGCTCCCGGCTTGCCAGATCGTTCGAGCCCGACTACGATGAGTGGAGCGGCCGTCGGTCGCGCGATGACACGAATGACCAGCTATTTGCGACTTTTGACGACGACAACTCGAATGAGACTTTGGCCAGGACCCGACATCGGGAGGCTTCGCACCCAGAGCATCCGCCCGTAGGGCGATAGCGGACATTGCGTATCTCGTGCGCCGCCGGTCCGGGACGTGTCACTTGCGCGTCCGACCGACAATCGACCAGTTCGGCCAATCGCGGGCCGAGGGAAGGTAGCGATGGAGATACGCGCGCTGTTGCAACCTTGGCGGCGGCAGGCGCCCGAGGGTGAGGAACAGCCCGAGCGCGCGAGCAGCGGCCGGGGGACGGGCGACGAACTGCAGGCACGTCGCGCCGAGATCGCGCGGATGGAGGAACGAGCGCTTCGCGAGGTCGAGTCCCTGGAGGTGCAACGCGCGGATGTGGAGCGGCGACTGCAGGCGCTCGAGGATCGTGAGCGCAACGTCGAGCAGCGGGCGGAGGAGCTCAAGCGCGCAAAGCGGGTGCAGCGGCGAGAGTTGGAGCGGATCTCCGGCCTGAGCGGGTCCCAGGCGAAGCAGCTCCTGGTCGCAGACGTCGAGCAGGAGGCGCGTCACCAGGCGGCGCTAAGGCTCCAGGAGATCGAGCGCGAGACGAAGCACGAGGCCGAGCGCCGGGCGCGAAACATCCTCTCGGTCGCGATGCAGCGACTTGCGGCGCAGCACGCAGGCGACAACACCACGAGACTGGTCGAGCTTCCCGGTGACGAGATGAAGGGCAGGATCATCGGCCGCGACGGGCGCAACATCCGGGCGCTGGAGAAGCTCACCGGGGTGGACGTCATCATCGACGAGACGCCGTCCGCGGTCATGCTTTCGAGCTTCGACGGCGTCCGGCGGGAGATCGCGCGGATCACGCTGGAACGCCTGATCGCGGACGGGCGGATCCATCCGGCGCTGATCGAGGAGACCTACGAGCAGGCGAAGGTGCAGATCGACGAGCGGATCGTGGAGGAGGGCGAGCGGGCGATGCTCGAGGCTCGGGTCCACGGACTGGATCCGGAGCTCGTCCGGCTGCTCGGCAAGCTCAAGTTCCGCACCAGCTACGGGCAGAACGTCCTCGATCACCTGATCGAGTGCTCTGAGCTCGCCGGGCTGATCGCCGCCGAACTGGGCGCCTCGGTCGAGACGGCGCGCAGAGCCGCATTGCTTCATGACATCGGCAAGGCCGTCAGTCACGAGATCGAGGGGCCGCACGCCCTCGTGGGTGCGCGCATCGCCCAGCGGCACGGCGAGCCCGAGGCCGTCGCGCACGCGATGGAGGCCCACCACAACGAGGTCGAGCCGCGAACCGTCGAGGCCGTGATCGTGCAGACCGCCGACTCGCTCTCGGGCGCGCGGCCCGGTGCCCGCGGAGACTCGCTCGAGGAATACGTGGAGCGTCTGCGCGAGCTCGAGGAGATCGCCCAGCGCCAGGATGGCGTCGAGCGCGTTTACGCGATGCGCGCAGGGCGCGAGATCCGGGTGATCGTCGATCCCGGCAAGGTGGACGACGAGCAGGCGGCGCTGATCTCCCACGAGATCGCAGCGGCGATCAAGCGCGAGCTCGAGTACCCCGGCCAGGTGAAGATCACGGTGATCCGGGAGAGCAGATCCACCTCGTACGCGAGTTGAGGCCCGGAGGGTCGCGGTTCGGAATGACTTGCAGCGGCTTCACCGCCTTAGATGCTGCCGCGGCGACAATGTCGCCGCCCAGAATTACCTTAGGATTCCCGCCGCATGAACGAGACGCTCTTCTACGTATTCGGGATCGCCCTCGTCGTTTCCGCCGTCGCGACCTCCGTGATTGGGCTTCGGTTCGAGACCTTCCCGCCCAATCGGGCGGTCCTCGGAGGGGTCGTCCTCTACTTCGCAGTGCTCGTGGGGGCGACCGCCGCCTTCGCGATCCAGAACGCGCAGGACGAGCAGGCCGCGCAGGAGGCCGAGCAGGCGGCCGAGACGACCACGACCACGACCACCGGCGCCGGCGCTACGACCACGACGCCGTCCGAAGGGGGCGGTGGCGGTGGCACCACCGTGAAGCTCGCGGCCGATCCGAGCGACATCGCCTACACGACCGATTCGCTTTCGGCGAAGGCGGGCTCGCTGACGATCGACTTCGACAACCCGAACCCGGCGATCCCTCACGATGTGTGCATCGACAGCCAGAGTGGCTCCGCGCTCGGTTGCTCGGATGAGGTGACCAACGCCTCGACGACCCTCGCGCTCAAGAACCTGAAGCCCGGGAAGTACACGTTCTTCTGCGATGTGGACGCGCACGAGGAGGCGGGCATGAAGGGAACCCTGACGGTCCAGTAGAGCGCCGCGTCGATTCGTGGCGGGCGGCCTAATATCTGAACCCATGAAAGGCACATGCCAGTGCCGGCGCCTTACGGCACCCGCCTTGGAACCCATGAACACCACATGCCAGTGCCGGCGCCTTACGGCACCGGCCTTGGAACCCATGAACACCACATGCCAGTGCCGGCGCCTTACGGCACCGGCCTAGAACACATGGGGCGTTACCACGTCACCACATGCGGTACCGCCCGGTCCCGGCAGAACCCGCCGACCCTCTTCCACGCCTCCTGTAGAAGGTGATGATTCTCACCTAGTGGCGGGATCGGCATGAGTTAGGTTTGCGGGCGGCCGCCAATCCGGGCGACCGGTCAGAGGGAGGTGACCGTGAGAAAGAAGCTCGCAGCTGTGGTGTGCGCAACCGTGTTTGCTGGCCTGGGGGCTAGCACCGCCTTCGCGGGCGAGGTAACTGGCCCGCCCGGCACTCCGGGAGTCCCCTTTTCGGGTTCTGGGGTTGAAACCGGGGCGCCCGCGCACTCTCAGTCGATTTGTTCCTTCAATGGGCTGAACGACATGAATCCCAGTCAAGGCCCAATCGACAGCATCGTCCAGAC
>DATFON010000048.1:0-18406 GCA_035265465.1 Solirubrobacterales bacterium
TTGGTGAGGACGCCAGGAGTGTTCGTCACCGCTATCCCCCGCCGCCGGCAGGCATCCATGTCGACGTTGTCGTACCCCACGGCGTAGTTGGCGACGATTCGCAACCGCTCCCCCGCCGCTTCGATCAACGCCTCGTCCACCGGAACCGCCGGGTCGGCGACGATGGCGTCCACGCCGGGCGCGAGCGCCATCAGGTCCTCGTGCGTCGCTTCGAGCCCGCCCTCCCTGATCTCACACCGCGCGGCGAGCCGATCCTTCCCGGCCGGTAGCAGCCGCCGGGCAATGAGAACGACGGGGGTTGCGTCGCTCGGGTTCAGGGCGGCACTCACGGTAGGCGGTCAGCGCCGGGCATCGACGAGGAGCGTCTGGTTCGCCCGTCCGATCGGTCCGAGCTCGTCGTAGAGCGCCGTGTCCGCGATCCCGATACCGGTCCGCTCGGGAATCGTGATGGCGTCCAGGCAGACCCACTCCCCGGCCAGCGGGCGATGGAGATGCACCGAGAGGTCCACGTTGACGAAGAGGTAACGGCTCCAGTCGAGTATCGCGCTCACGCCGTTCCCGGAGTCCGCCGCCACGAGGACGCGCTCCAACGGAGTCGGCTCCTCCCCCTCCACGAGGGGCACGCGCATCCGCATCCAGCCGATCGCCGGCCCCGGCTCGGCGAATCCGCCGTGCACGAACCGGTACTCCATCGCCGTGTGGTAACCCACGTCCTGGCCGGTGTCGGGAAAGCTGCCCGGCTTCGCCTCATCGGGCCCGGGAGGGGCGAAACCGGGTCGGAGCGTGGACGGAGATGTTCCAACCCTCCCGGGTCCGTCCTGGCTCGAGAGCCCGGGCGGGATCTCCACCTCGCCCTCGCGCAAGCGCCACGCTCGCGCCCGGATCACCTCGCCCCGCTCGTCCGCCAGGCTCGCCTCGACGAGCTCGACGGCGCGCCCGGGCCTCACGACGCTGGCCGTAACCTTGAGCGGAGCGATCGGAACCGCTCGCAGAATCTCGTAGGTGATGCGCCCAACCTGGCGCTCGGATCCCCCGTCGACACGCATGACTTCGCGGCCGATCAGCGCCGCCGGCGGCCCGGCGTGCTGTGAGTCGCGGTCCCAGGGACCCCGAGTCAGCTCCGTCGGAACGTAGCGATTGCCGTCGCGAACGAAGAAAGCGCCGGGCACGCGGCGGATCGTATGTCCGCCGCGTCCCGGACCGATAGCCGGCTGGGACCGGCAAGCTCTATCGCCTGGCGGTGACCGTCTCCTTGGTCGGTGCCGCTTCTCCGGGCAGGTGCAGCAGGTTGACGACCTCCCGCACGCCCTTGATCTCCCGTGCCTGCGTCGCGAGCCGTTGGACGTCCTCCGCCGAGCTCACCTCGCCGCGCAGATAGACCACGCCGTTCTCGGCGTTGACGTTGACGTCGCCCTTGGGCGCCTCGGCGTCACGGAAGATCTCGGTCCGGACCTTGTTCGCCAGATCCGGGTCCGGGAGCGAATCGGCGCCATCACCCGCGCCGCCGGCCTCGTGCGCGGCGCCCTTCGCAACGCCTGCGGCGTACCGAGCCTTGCGCTCGCTCTCGGCCGCGCCGCGGCGCGCCAGGGCCATCACGCGGTCGAACGCAACGTGGCGACGCCGCTTACCGTTCTGCGGGTCGAGAAAGTACGCGCCTGCCGCGCCGACGGCAACGCCCGCGGCCACCGCCGCCCCGGTCGAGACGGTGGGGGCCGGACGGCGCGCCGTCGCGACCCGGGTCCGGGCAGCTCCCCATGTCCGTCCGGTGCGGAAGATCGCCTTGACCGTTCCGGTCGCGATCACACCGATCCTGCGTGCGCGTTGAATCTTGCTAGCCATACTGGGCGGGTTCCCGTGGAGGTGGCGTGCAAACGCCCGGTGGCGGCTATTGACTCCGTGGCCCTACCCGCGCTGGCATCGGGGGCACCAGTACGAGGTTCGGCCGGCGATCCTCGAACGACGCAGTGGGCGGTTGTCACGCGGGCAACGGGCGTCACGGGTACCTCGTTGCTCCTCCAACCAGCCCGGCTCGCGCGGGATGCGGCCGTGCCGGGAGGAGGCGACCAGCACGTCTTGCGTCACCTCGGCGAGCTCCCGCCGCTTTCGCGCTCCCAACAAGTTCACCGGGCGCGCCGGGTGAATGCGGGCCCGCCACAAGATCTCGTCCGACAACTCGTTGCCGATTCCGGCGAGCACTCGCTGGTTCATTAGCGTCGCCTTCGCACCTCCACGCCGGCCGTCAAGTACGGCGTCCAGCTCCTCAGGGTCGAGTTCGGCAGCATCCGGTCCCAACGACCCCACAATTCCATCGAGCTCGGCCTCGTCCCTGGCCAACCACGCGCCACCGAGCATGCGCATGTTGCGATACCGCATCTCGCCGTTGCCGGTGACGACGATCAGTCGGTCGTGGCGATGTCGATCCACGCCTTCCTGCCCCGACCAGTGAAGACCACCGGTCATCCCGAAATGGAGCAGCAACGTCGGGCCGTCGGTCGAGGCGATCATCCACTTGCCGTGGCGACCAGGGCGCTCGAAGCGCCGGCCGGCAAGGGATCGCTGGAGGCTGGCCGGGCGGCGATTGCGCACGATGGCCGGTGTTGGAACCTCGACTCGGCGAGCGCGCTCGCCGGTCATGTAGCGGGACCAGTAGCGGCGAAATCCCTCCACGTCGGGAAGCTCCGGCATGCGCGGCCCGTGCCCCGTCCGGCCGCGACCAAACCACGTGCCACGCGTAACGCCAGGCACGGAGATGGGACTAACCTTGTGAATGAGAATGCGAACCGAGCGAGGAAACGAGATGGAGAAGGTTCAGAAGTCGGACGCGGAGTGGCGCGCGGAGCTGACGCCGGAGCAGTACGACGTCCTTCGCAACAAGGGCACCGAGCGCGCCTTCACCGGTGCCTATTGGGATGACAAGACCGGCGGCACATACCGCTGCGCCGGGTGCGGGCAGGAGCTCTTCAGCTCCGACACCAAGTTCGACTCCGGCACCGGGTGGCCCAGCTTCTGGGACCCCGTCGCCGACGACAAGGTCGAGACGCGGGCGGACAACAGCCTCTTCATGCGTCGCACCGAGGTGGTGTGCGCAAGCTGCGGCGGACACCTGGGCCACGTGTTCGACGACGGCCCGAACCCCACTGGACAGCGATACTGCATCAACTCCTGCGCGCTGGAGCTGGATCCCGAGGACTGACCCGAATAACTTGCGGCGACAAAGTCGCCGCACTTACTTAACCGGCCGGGCTCACGCCCCGCCGAAGATCATCACCTGGGTCGAGTCCTCCGGATCGACCTTCACGGTGACGTCCTGGCCCTCGGAGAACGGCGCCGAGGGATAGATGTACTGGTTCGTGCTCGCCTGGTAGGGCTCGCCCGTCGCGGGCTTCACCGTCAGCGAGATCACGTACTCGGTCCCGCCAGGGGTGTCGGTGTTGCCGGTCGACGTCATCGAGTCGATATGGGCCGGGGTGTCGACGCCGTTGTCCATTAGCCGCTTGGCCTTGTTCGCCAGGGCCATCTGGTCGCCCGACGCACCGACCCCGACCTTGCTCGTGGCGGCCTGCGCCGATTCCGCTGCCTTCTTCATCTTGTCCATGAAACCCATTCGGGCCTCGCTTCCGTAGAGGTTTTGTCCCTGCGCGAGCGACCCTACTGCCGCTCGCTGCCGCCCGCAAGGGACCCGCTCCCGATGACCTCGGGAAGGCCCGCGCCGACAAGCGATTCGGGCAGCTTCACGCGTCCGTCGGCCAGCTGACCGTTCTCCATCAAGGCGATCAGAGTCCGCCCCACGGCGAGCGCGGTGCCGTTGAGCGTGTGCACGGGGACCGGCTGAGCTTCGGGCTCGGGCCGGTACCGGCAGTCCAGTCGGCGGGCCTGGTAGTCGGTGGTGTTCGAACAGGACGTCACCTCGCGGTAGCGGCTCTGGCTTGGGATCCACGCCTCGCAGTCGAACTTCCTCGCCGCCGGGGGCCCGAGATCGCCCGTCGGAATGTCCACCACGCGGTACGGGATCTCGAGCAGCTGGAGAATCCGCTCCTGGATACCCAGCAGCCGCTCGTGCTCCTCCCACGACGCCGCGGGCTCGACGAACGAGAACATCTCCACCTTGTCGAACTGGTGCACGCGGAAGATCCCGCGGGTGTCCCGGCCGGCGGCTCCCGCCTCGCGGCGAAAACACGTCGAATAGCCCGCGTAGCGGCGCGGCAGATCGCCGGCACCCATGATCTCGCCGGCGTGCAGGGCGGCCAGCGAGACCTCGGATGTTCCAACGAGGAAGAGCTCGTCCTTGGGAACCTCGTAGATCATCTCCCGCTCGCCCGGAAAGAACCCGGTCCCGAACAGCGGTCCCTCCCGGACCAGGACCGGCGGGACGACCGCGGTCATGTCCTCGTCGCGAAGGAGATCGAGGATCATGCGCACGAGCGCCATCTCGACGAACACGAGATCCCCCATCAGGTAGGCGAACCGCGATCCCGATGCCTCGCTGGCCTTCTCCATCTCGATCCAGCCGTTGGCGACACCAAGGTCGAGGTGGTCGCGGATCTCGAAGCCGAGTTCGGGTCGCTCGCCGACCTCCCGGAGCGTAACCGCGTCCTCTTCCGTCTCGCCCTCGGGGGCGTCCGGGTCGGGAAGGTTGGGCAGGGTCGCGGCGACCTCGTCGCGCTCGGCCTCCACCCGCGCGAGCTCCGCCTCCTGCTCCTTCAGCCTCCCGCCGAGCTCCCGCATCTCGGCGATCAGCTCGTCGGCCGGCTTGCCCTCGCGCTTGAGTGACGCGATCTCGTCCGAGACGCGGTTACGCCGAGCACGCCCCTCCTCGAGCTCGGGCAGGATCTCGCGGCGCCGCTCGTCCAGTCGCAGGAGCTCGTCGAGCGCATCCGCGGCGCCGCGTCGGCGAAGGGCGGCGCGCGCGGGCTCGGGATCCTCGCGGATGCTCCGCAGGTCGAGCATCGCCGGGTTCCTACCTAGTGGTGCCTCCCACAAGGCACCACTGCTATTTGGTTTCCTGCCCGGCGTACTCCGAGACGAAGTCCGCGACCTGGCTGGCCTCGCGGCCCGTGACGATGTTGGCGGGCATGATCCCGCCGGAGAAGCCGCCATTGCGGATCGCGAACAGGACGTCGTCCCGGGACTCCTTGCGCTGATCAAGGTTCGGGCCCTGAACGCGGACGTTTCGATTCGCCGAGCCCTGGGTCCCGGCCACGCTGAGCGTGTGACAGCCAGCGCAGCGCTGCGAGAACAGGACCGCTCCCCGGTAGGCGGCGTCGTCCTTCGGCACCGAGATCCCCTCGCTCCCGCACGCGCTGAGGCCGATGGCCGCTGCCACCGCCGCTGTGATCAGAACGGGCCTCACGCGGGCGGCATCATACTTTCCGCCCTGTTGCGCGTGGAGCCAGTCAACCGATGACGCAGGTCCAACCCGATGCCCTTCGGGAGACGATGGCGCGATTTCCGACCGGGGTCACCGTCGTGACGGCGATCGGACCGGCCGGTCCCGCGGGCGCCACTGCGAACGCCGTCGCGTCGCTCTCGCTCGAGCCGCCGATGATGCTCGCCGCGCTCGATCTGGGCTCCCGGACGCTGATCGCGGTCGAGCATGCCCGCACGTTCGGCGTCAACGTGCTCGCCGGCGACCAGGCCGATCTCGCCCGCCGCTTCAGCACTAAGGACCCACACCCGGAGAAGTGGGACGGCGTCGGATGGTCCGAACGTGCTGGCGCGCCGATGATCGACGGCTCGGCGATCTGGCTGGCATGCGAGCTCACGGAGGTTCACGAGGGTGGCGACCACGTCATCGCCACGGGGCTCGTGACGGATCTGGAGGCAGGCAAAGGCGAGCCGCTCCTGTTCTTCGGCGGCGAGTACCGCCCAGTGCGTTAGCCCCGGGCCTGCGAGCGTCTTACGCCCCCGTCGCCGCGCGCAGGGCCAGGCCGAAGATGACCAGGGCGGAGACCGCCATGATCCCTGTCTCGCGCCGCACGATCGCCGCGGCGACGGCGTGCTGACGGGCCTGCGGCAGCGACTCGAAGTCCAGGCCCACGAGCTCCCGTTCGGCGGCGCCGGCGCGGGCGCCCTCGGCAAGAAGCGAGACGCCGAGCGGTAGGACGCCGTAGAGGTAATGGAGCCCCGATGCCTCGCGTCCCGACAGGAGCAGGATCGCGCCGATCGCGACCTGGAGGACGACCACCGTCTGGGCCACCCGCAGGGCGTACCAGAAGCCGACGGTGGGGATGGACCGAAGCCAGGCGATCCCTCCCCACAAGCCCGCGACGAGGTTGCACGCGAGCACCAGGATGCCGACGGTGAGGTGGACGCCGGTCAAGCCGCGAGCCGCCGCGCCGCCGGAGCTTGGAGCGGCGCCGAGCCGCGTCTGGAAATCCGCCCGAAAGCGTCGGAAATCGGCTTGTTGATGCGGAAGAGCACTATGTAGCAGGTTGGCACAAAGTGGGTATATAACTCGCCTGTGCTTGCCGCCGGATTGAGGGACGCGTAGCGTGCTTCGAAGCTACCTCCCCGTGCTCGTGTTCGCCGGCCTCGGAGTCCTCGTGGGTGGACTCCTGGCGGCGGTCAATGGACTCATCGGGCCGCGGAAGCCGAACAAGGCGAAGAGCGATCCATACGAGTGCGGGCTCCCCAGCGAGGTCTCGCGAACGTTCCGCTTCGGGATCAGCTTCTACATGATCGCGATGCTCTTCATCCTCTTCGACATCGAGGTGGTCTTCCTGTATCCGGTCGGCGTGATCATGAATGTCGCTCACTCGGTGTTCGTCCTGGTGGAGGTCATCATCTTCGTGGCCCTCCTGTTCGTGGCGCTCGTCTACGTGTGGCGAAGGGGGGCGCTCGATTGGAGGTGAGGCGGGAGAAGCTCCGGGCGCTGGCCCCCCTTGAGGAGCCCGCGGCGCCAACCGATCTCCGCGTCCGGCAGCTCCGCGCCCGCGATCTGCTGCGGGGCGATCTGGAGGGGCCCGACCTGGAGCGGCACGTCGAGGAGTCCGTGCTGACGACGACCATGCAGAAGGCCATCGGGTGGGGGCGCGCCAACTCGATCTTCCCTGCCACCTTCGGCCTGGCGTGCTGCGCCATCGAGATGATGTCGATCGTCAGCCCGCGCTACGACATCGCGCGGTTCGGCGCCGAGAACATGCGCGCCTCGCCCCGGCAGGCGGACTTGCTGATCCTGTCGGGAAGGGTCTCGATCAAGATGGCGCCGGTCTGCCGCCGCCTCTACGACCAGATGCTGGAGCCGAAGTGGGTCATCGCGATGGGAGCATGTTCGTCGTCCGGCGGCATGTTCGCCAACTACGCGGTGGTGCAGGGCGCCGACAAGTTCATGCCCGTCGACATCCACGTCCCTGGGTGCCCACCGCGGGCCGAGGCACTCGTCTACGGGTTCAACAAGCTGCAGCGGATGATCCTGGGGAACCCGGATCCAGGCTGGCGCCGCCGGTACAACGCCGCCGGGACCGAGGAGTGGGCGCGGGAGGCAACGGGCGAGGCGTCCAAGGAGGAGATCGAGGCTTACGAGGCCGCGCGTGAGCTGGCCGCCACCCATGAGGCGGCGCGCTCGCAGGCCTCGCGGGGAGGACCGACCTGATGCCCGACGCTCCGGGCCTCGAGCTGATCGCTCAAGACCTGAACGATGTCGCCGGCGGGTCGGTGCTCGGCACCTACCACGAGCACGGTCAGGGCTGCCTGATCGTCGACCCCGAGCACGTCCTCGACATCCTGCGCTGGCTGCGGGATGAGCCCGGGCAGGAGTACCGCTTCCTCTCGAGCCTCCACGGCGTCGACTACCTGCCGGCGGAGCCGCGGTTCGGCGTCGTCTACGAACTGCTCAACATGCCGCGAGTCGAGCGACTTCGAGTTCGCGCCGCGCTCCGCGACCCCGGCGGGGACGAGCTACCGGAGCTGGACAGTTGCGTGTCGCTCTTTCCGACCGCCGAGTTCCACGAGCGCGAGGTCTACGACTTCTTCGGCGTCGTCTTCCGCGGGCATCCCGACCTGCGGCGCATCCTCATGCCCGAGGATTACGTCGGCTGGCCGCAGCGCCGCGATTTCCCGATGGGAGGCGAGCCGGTGATCTTCACCCGCGACGAGCCGGTGATGCCGAGGTGGTACGAGTGAGCACGCATCGGTCGGCGCCGGCCCATGGAGGCGACATCCTCGGGGAGACGGGGGAGGAGGTGATCGGCACCTCCGCGGTGGAGCGCACCGCCGCGGGTGAAGCGCTCGGGCCGGAAGAGGAGCTTCTCACGATCAACTTCGGGCCGCATCACCCAGCGACGCATGGGGTCCTGCGACTGCTCGTCAGCCTCGAGGGAGAGGTGGTCCGCGACCTGAAGCCGGTGGTGGGCTACGTCCACACCGGAATCGAGAAGAACTGCGAGGACAAGTCGTACTGGAAGGTCATCCCGTTCGTTGAGCGGATGGACTACCTCTCGTACTTCTTCAACATGGAGGCGTTCGTGGGCTGCGTGGAGCGGCTGCTCGAGTTGGAGATCCCTCCGCGCGCGAGCTACCTGCGCGTCCTCCACATGGAGCTGAACCGCATCCACTCCCACCTGGTATGGCTGGGAACCTCGGCGCTCGACCTGGGCGCGATGTCGATGTTCTTCTACTGCTTCCGCGACCGGGACAAGGTCCTCGACCTGTTCGAGATGTCGACCGGCCAGCGGATGCACACGCGGTACTTCCAGGTCGGGGGCGTCTTCGAGGACATCCCCGTCGGGTTCGCCCATAACGTGCGCGCGTTCTGCGCCGAGATGCCCTCCCGGCTCGACCAGTACGAGGCGATCCTGAACCGCAACGAGATCTTCCTGGAGCGCACGAGGAACGTCGGGGTCGTCTCGCGGGAGCGCCTCTTGGAACTGGGCGTGACGGGCCCGTTGCTGCGCGCGGCCGGCGAACCGTGGGACCTCCGCAAGGTGATGCCCTCCCACTGCTACCAGGACCTGGACTTCAAGATCCCGGTGGGCACCGTCGGCGACGGCTACGACCGCTACCGGGTCCGGGTCCAGGAGATGCGGGAGTCCGTGCGGATCATCGAGCAGGCGCTCGACGGGCTGCCCGAGGGCCCATGGATCGCCGATGACCGCAAGGTCGTCCTGCCGCCGCGGGACGAGCTGTCCACGTCGATGGAGGCGCTGATCCACCACTTCAAGCTGGTCACCGAGGGATTCCGCGTGCCGCCCGGCGAGGCCTATTACGCGGTCGAGTCGCCTCGGGGGGAACTGGGCTGCTTCGTCGTCGCGGACGGCTCGGCGAAGCCCGCTCGGGTGCACATCCGCGACCCCTCGTTCGTGAACCTCCAGGCGCTTCGAGACCAGTGCGTCGGCGGCTACGTCGCAGACATGATCCAGAACCTGGCGATGCTCGACCCGATCCTGGGGGGCATCGACCGATGAGCGAGGGGTGGGTGCCCGAGATCCGCGCGACGGATGAGATGTCTGCGGAAGAGCGGCGGCGCCTCGTGGCCTCGATGCGGCCCGAGGACGCCGAGCCGGTTCCCGAGCTCCACGAGGTCGACGTCCCCGACGAGCTTCGCGAGCGCATCGAGTCGGCGATGGCCAAGTATCCGCAGATCCGCTCCGCTTCGCTCCCGGCGCTGTGGGCCGTGCAGCGCCACTACGGCTGGTGCACCCCGGAGGGGATCCGCCAGGCGGCAGCCGTGATGGGGGTCACCCCCGGATACCTCGAATCGGTCGCGACGTTCTACGACCTCTTCCGCACCAGCCCGGTGGGCCGGCACAGCATCCTCGTCTGCCACAACCTCTCGTGCTGGCTGCGCGGCGCGGAGGACGTTGTCGACGCCTTCTGCGAAGCCGCCGGGGTGGATGCCGACGAGGTCGATCACATCGGCGGAAGCTCGGAGGACGGCGAGGTGTACCTGAAGGGCTTCGAGTGCATGGGCGCCTGCGACATCGCGCCGATGGCGTCGATCGACGAGCGTTACTACGGCCCGCTCACCCCGGCGGACGCACGCGACGCGATCGAGCAGCTGCGCTCCGGTGCCGAGCCCCTGCCGGACAAGGCGCTGGGCAAGCGCGGCGCGGCGGGAGGGCCCGAACCCGAGCCCGATCCGCGGGTTAAGGCGGGCGAGTCCTGATGGCCCAAGAAACCAGAATGCTCTTCAGGCGCATCGATGAGCCCGGACTGGCGTCGATCGAGACCTACCGGCGGCTGGGCGGCTACCGCATGCTCGAGCGGGCGCTGAAGGAGCTGGAGCCGGAGGAGCTGCTGAGCACCCTCGAGGACTCCGGCCTCCGCGGTCGCGGCGGCGCCGGCTTCTCGATGGGCAAGAAGGCGTCGTTCCTGCCCCGCGGCGACATGGACAAGTTCCTGTGCTGCAACGCCGACGAGTCCGAGCCGGGGGCATTCAAGGACCGCGAGCTGATGCAGAAGAACCCGCACCAGCTCATCGAGGGCGTCGTGATCGCGGCGATCGCCGCCGGCGCGGGCTGGGCGTTCATCTTCATCAGGGGCGAGTACGCCGAGATGGCGGACATCCTCGATCGCGCGGTCGAGGAGGCCTACGAGGCCGGTTACCTCGGCGAGAACATCCTCGACACGGGCTGCCGGGTCGAGCTGGTCGTGCACCGGGGGGCGGGCGCTTACATCTGCGGGGAGGAGACCGCGCTGCTCGACTCGCTGGAGGGAAAGCGCGGCAACCCGCGGCTCAAGCCCCCGTTCCCGGCGATCCAGGGCCTGTACGGAGGTCCGACGCTCATCAACAACGTCGAGACGCTCTCGAACGTTCCGCACATCGTCGCCAACGGCGCTGACTGGTTCAAGTCGTTCGGGACCGAGCAGTCACCGGGCACGAAGGTCGTGTCGGTGTCCGGCCGCGTGCAGCGTCCCGGCAACTACGAGATCGAGCTCGGCATCCCCGCTCGCGATCTCATCTACGGGCTTGCCGGTGGCCCACCCGAGGGGCGCGAGGTGAAGGCCTGGTTCCCCGGCGGCTCCTCAGCCCCGATCCTCACCGCGGCGGAGCTCGACCTGCCATATAGCTTCGAGGCCCTTGCCGACGCGGGCTCGATGCTGGGCTCCGGGTCGATCATCGTCGCCGACGACACCGTGTCGATTCCGCACCTCGCCCTCCGCACCGCGCGCTTCTACCACCACGAGTCGTGCGGCAAGTGCACCCCCTGCCGCGAGGGGACCAACTGGACCGTGAAGATGCTGGAGCGTGTGATCTCGGGAGAGGCCACGCCCATGGACCTCGACGTCATCTCCTCGGTTCAGGACAACATCATCGGCAACTGCCTCTGCGTGCTCGGCGACTCGATGGCGATGCCGATCGGCAGCATGGTGGCCAAGTTCCGGGGCGAGTTCGAGGCCGCGATCGAGGCCGGACGCGCGGCCGCACCCCGCCCCCTGGACGAATCCCCGACCGACGCGCGGCCGGTGCCATTGGAGGCGACCGCGTGAGCCGGCTGGTCGCCAAAAAGAGGGCACCCAGGGCAACGCTCCGGTCGTCCCAAAACGCACTTCGCGATCGTCAGAGGGGGGCGAGCGGCGTTTTATCCACCCATACGGCGGATATGGCGCTGTTCGCGCGGACTTTCTTCCTCGGTGCCCCGTTTTTCGGGCACGCGGAGGCGTCGGCGTGAATGCTGAGCAGATCACGCTCGTCGTTGACGGCGTCGAGGTCCAGGCGCCGCAGGGGATGATGCTCGTGGACGCCGCCAAGCATGGCGACGTCGAGATCCCGGTCTTCTGTTACGAGCCGAAGCTGGGCCAGCCGGTGGGCGCCTGCCGCATGTGCCTGGTGGAGATCGAGGGGATCCCGAAGCTTCAGACGGCGTGCTCGACGCCCGTTCGGGACGGGATGGTGGTCTACACGCAGACCGACCGGGTCAAGGAGGCCCAGAACGCCGTCGTCGAGTTCCTGCTCGTCAACCATCCCCTCGACTGCCCGGTGTGCGACAAGGGCGGGGAATGCCCGCTCCAGGACATCTCGATGGGATGGGGGCCCGGCAAGAGCCGGATGATCGACCCCAAGCGCCACTTCCAGAAGCCGATCCCCCTCTCGCCGCTGATCAAGATCGACCGCGAGCGCTGCATCCTGTGCTACCGCTGCGTTCGCTTCAGCCAGGAGGTCGCCGAGGACGAGCAGCTACAGCTCCTGGAGCGCGGAGCCTCCAGCTTCGTCGGGACGTTCGACGACCGCCCCTACATCGCGCCATTCCACGGCAACATCATCGAGCTGTGCCCGGTGGGCGCGCTCACCTCGGACGCGTACCGGTTTCGCGCCCGCCCCTGGGACATCGAGGACGCGGGGACCGTCTGCACGCTCTGCCCGAGCCAATGCAACATCAAGCTGACCGTTCGCGACGAGCGGATCCAGCGCGTCCTGGCCCGCGACAACGCGGAGGTCGACGACGGCTGGCTCTGTGACAAGGGTCGGTTCGGGTACCAGATGATCGAGTCGCCCGAGCGGATCACCGAGCCGATGATTCGCCAGGGCGGTGAGCTCATCTCTGTGACTTGGGACCAGGCTCTCGAGGCTGCGGCCGCGGGGCTGCGCCAGGCCGGCGACCGCACGGCGGCCATCCTGGGCGGGTCCTCGTCGAACGAGGAGGGCTATCTCGTACAGAGGATCGTGCGCCAGGCGCTCGGCTCGCCACACGTCACGTCCACCCTCGCTGAGCAGGCCAAGCGCGGGCTCCTGGCCGAGCTGTCGCGACCCGAGCTCGCCGCCAGCATGTCGGACATCGACCGCGCCAAGTCGATCCTCGTCCTCGGGACGGACCCGCTCCACTCGATGCCCATCCTCGACCTGCGGATCCGCAAGGTGGTGCGTCGCAAGGGCACCCGTCTCGCCATCGCCACCGACCGACCGACCGCGCTCGACGGCGGCGCCGAGGAGGTCGCGCGCTACACCCCCGGTCAGGCGACGGAGTTCATCGACGCGCTTGCCGCGGAGGTCGGCGTGGAGGCATGTGAGCGTGGCCGCGATGAGCTGGGCGCGGACGCCGAGCGCATCGCGGGCGTGATGCGACCGGGCTCGACCGTCATCGTGTGGGCCGGGCAGCCAGGCCACACGCTCGTCGAAACCGTGCGGAAGCTCGATGCGAAGCTGATGGAGGTCCCAGCGGGCGCCAACGCAAGGGGACTCAGGGAGGTGGGCTGCCAGCCGGTGGCCGGTCCCGGCCTCTCCGAGGTATCCGAGGGCCGCGACGCCACGGGGATTCGCGACGCCCTCGCGGTTGGGGAGCTGGATGCGGTCTTCCTGGCCAACGCCGACCCGGTTCGCGACGGCTCCAACGGCCCCGCCTGGACCGAGGCGCTGGGCAAGGCGAAGTTCGTGCTGGCGATCTCGATGTTCGAGGACGCCTCGACCAAGCACGCCGACGTCATCTTCCCGGCGGAGTCCTACGCCGAGAAGGAGGGCACCGTCACCCACCCCGACGGCCGCCTGCAGCGCGTGCGCCCCAGCGTCCCCAACCCGGATCGTGCGCGGCCCACCTGGGAGGTCCTGGTCGAGCTGTCGGCTCTCCTCGGCGAGGAAACGGGGATCGACAGCGCCCCGGAGGCTCTCGCGGCGATCGCTTCGGACGTCCCGTTCTACGCGGGCATCACGGAGGACGAGATCGGCGGCCGGGGTGTGCGCTGGCAAGAGAGAGAGGCGGCCGGGGACTTCCCGGCGCTCGCCAGCTCGGATGTACCGACATCACATGTCGGTGCATCCGGCGAGCGAGTGGCGGGGGCTCCGCGGCCGTCGGCCGTCGACGGGCTCCAAGTCGGGACCTACAAGGACCTCTGGGCCGCCGAAGTCACCGAGCGAAGCCCGGCGCTGCGCTTCCTGCTGCCAAAGCAGACGCTCGAGCTCGCACCGGCCGACGCCGACCGGCTCGGAATCGCCGGGGGCCAGGAGGTCGACGTCCGCTCGAACGGCACGAGCGTCCGGGCGCGCGTCGCGATCCGCGAGCGCGTCAAGCCGGGTTCGGGCTTCCTGATCGAGGGGCTGGGCGATGTGGCCGGTGCGCTGGCCGGCCGCCAAGTGGAGATCTCACTGGCGGAGGCTGGCGAATGACGCTCCTCGCCGACACCAGCTTCGTCGAGGCCACGTGGATCCTGATCGTGAAGTCGATCGTGATCTTCGCTGTCATCTTCGCGATCGTTCCGATGCTCACGGTGCTGGAGCGAAAGCTCCTGGGCCGGTTCCAGGCGCGCTACGGGCCGAACCGGGTCGGGCCGCTGGGCCTGCTGCAGCCGCTGGCGGACGCCGTGAAGCTGATCACCAAGGAGCACTACCGCCCCACGAACGCGATCGCCGGCCTGTATTACATCGCCCCCGCGATCGTGGTCTTCACCGGGGTCGCGACGCTCGCGATCATCCCATTCGGGAACGTCCAGGAGGGTTTCGGCCTCTACGGCATCGACGTGCCGATCGGGATCCTCTACTTCTTCGCGTTCGGATCGATCGCGTTCTACGGCCTGCTGCTCGGGGGGTGGGCGTCGGGCTCGAAGTACAGCTTCCTCGGCGCCATGCGCGCCGCCGCGCAGCTCATCTCCTACGAGATCTCGATGGGCCTCGCGCTCCTGGGCGCGATCATGATGGCCGGCTCGCTCTCGCTCGTCTCCATCGTCGAGGCGCAGAACCAGATCTGGTACATCATCCCGCAGTTCGTCGGCTTCCTGATCTTCCTGGTGGCCGGATTCGCGGAGACGAACCGGGCTCCCTTCGACCTCCCGGAGGCTGACGCCGAGCTCGTCGCCGGCTACGGAACCGAGTACGGGGGGATGCGCTACGGGTCCTACGCGCTGGCCGAGTACATCGAGATGTTCGTCATCTCGGCCATCGCCGTGACGTTCTTCCTGGGTGGCTGGCACGGCCCCGGGCCTGGTTTTCTCGATCCGATCTGGGTGGTCGTGAAGATCTTCGCCTTCCTCTTCCTCTTCATGTGGGTGCGGGCGACGCTGCCCCGCGTCCGCTACGACCAGCTGATGTCGTTGGGCTGGAAGGTGCTCCTGCCGCTGGCGACGCTGAACGTCCTGGTGACCGCGATCTTGGTGACCGTCACATGAGCCAGGAGTTTCCATACCTGAAGGACGAGAGCGTCGTCGCGGTGCAGCGGGGGCCCGAGCCCGGCGGAGTCGGTGGCGCATACCGAGCCTTCGGCGAGACGCTCCGGGGGCTGAAGACCACCTTCGCCCGGATCATCGAGGGGCCGGTCACCATCCAGTACCCGGAGGAGAAGACGCCGGTGTACCCGCGGTTCCGAGGCCGTCACAAGCTTCATCGCTTCGAGGACACCGGGCTCGAGAAGTGCGTGGGGTGCTCGCTGTGCGCGGCCGCCTGCCCGGCGGACTGCATCCGGGTCGTCGCGGCCGAGAACGACCCCGACGACCGCGTCTCCGCCGGCGAGCGCTATGCCGAGGTCTATGAGATCAACCTCGCGCGCTGCATCTTCTGCGGCTACTGCGAGGTTGCCTGTCCCTTCGACGCGATCACGATGGGCCACGAGTACGAGATTGCCGACTACAACCGCGAGGACCTCGTCTTCACGAAGGAGATGCTGCTGGCGGAGCCCGTGGAGCGGACTCCGTTGCGGCGGGAGGGCGAGTGATCTACGTCGCGTTTTTCGCCGGCGCGATTGGCGCCGTGGGAGGCGCCATTGCCGTGATCGCCATGCGCAACCCGTTCTACAGCGTGATCGCGCTGGTGATCCATCTCGTCTCGCTCGCCGGCCTGTTCCTCCTGCTCTACGCCCAGTTCATCGCGGCGGCCCAGGTTGTCGTGTACGCCGGCGCCGTGATGGTGCTGTACGTATTCGTCGCCGCCTACGTGGGCGCCGTCGAGGAGCCGCTGTGGGAGCCGATCCCCGGACAGCGCTTTCTCGCGCCGCTCCTGGCCGCCGCGTTGCTCGTCGAGCTGTCGATCGCCATTCTCGGCACCGGGCTTTCGGCGCTCGATAGCGACGGGCCCACCCTGCCGCTCGGGTTCGGCACCCCGACCCAGATCGGAAACCTCCTCCTCGAGCGCTTCCTCATCGTGTTCGAGGCGGCTTCCATACTCCTGCTGGTGGCCGCGGTGGGGGCGGTGACACTGGCGGGTCGCTCCCGTGGGAGCCCGGACGTGGATCGCGCAAAGGAGCCTGCGGCGTGACGGTCACCTGGTACGTCGTGCTCTCGGCGGTCCTGTTCGCGATCGGGGCCGGCGGTGTGCTGATCCGGCGCAGCCCACTCGTGATCCTGCTCTGCCTGGAGCTGATGCTGAACGCGGGCAACCTGGCGCTGGTTGCCTTCTCGCGGGCTCACGGCAACGCGGAGGGACAGGTCTTCGCGCTGATCGTCATGGTCGTCGCGGCCTGTGAGGTGGTCGTCGGGCTCGGGTTGATCGTCGCGATCTTCCGCCGCCGCCTGCCGCTGAACGTGGACGAGCTGCGGGGCCTCAAGGGATGAGCCCCACAGCCTGGGGCTGGCTGGTCCTCGCGTTCCCGCTCGCCGGGTTTCTCATCAACGCGTTCGGCTGGCGCGTTCTGCGCGGCCGTGCGGCCGGATGGATCGGCACCGTCGCCATCGCGCTGGCGTTCGCGAGCGCGATCGGCGCGCTGGTGACCCTGCTGGGCCATACGGAGAGCGACCGCACGCTCACCTCGTCGCTGTGGACCTACGCCTCCGCGGCGGGCCTCGACATCAAGCTCGGCATCCTCGTCGACCCGCTGTCGGTGTTCATGATCCTGGTGGTCAGCGGGGTCTCGATGCTGATCCACCTCTACTCGGTGGCCTACCTGGACTCAGACCGCGGCTACGCCCGGTACTTCAGCTACCTCAACTTCTTCGTCTTCTCGATGCTCCTGCTGGTGCTGGCGGGGAACTTCGTGCTGCTGATCGTCGGGTGGGCATTCGTCGGCTTCGCCTCGTACGCGCTCATCAGCTTCTGGTACCGGCGCAACACCGCCACGAAGGCCGGCATGAAGGCGTTCGTCATCAACGTCATCGGCGACGTCGGGCTGGTGCTGGCGACGTTCTTCATCTTCCGCGACCTGGGGACGTTCGACTACCCGGCGGTGTTCTCGGCGGCGCAGGAGCAGTTTCAGACCAACCAGGGCGTCCTCATCGCGATCTGCCTGCTCCTGCTGGTTGCGGCGTTCGCGAAATCGGCCCAGCTCCCGCTCCACACCTGGCTCCCCGACGCGATGGAGGGTCCGACTCCCGTCTCAGCCCTCATCCACGCGGCCACCATGGTCACCGCAGGCGTCTACCTGATCGCCCGGACCCACGTCCTGTTCGAGCTGGCGCCGACCGCGGCCGACATCTCCGCGTTCATCGGCCTGGCGACACTGATCTTCGCGGCGACGTGCGCGCTCGCGGTCACCGACCTGAAGCGAATCATCGCTTACTCGACGATCAGCCAGATCGGCTACATGGTCGTCGGCGTCTCGATCGGCGCCTACGGCGCCGGACTCTTCCACCTGATGACGCACGCCTTCTTCAAGGCGCTTCTGTTCATGGCGGCCGGCTCGGTCATCGCGGCGATGGCCGGCACCCAGAACATCGACCGCATGGGCGGGCTTCGCCGCGCGCTGCCGCTCACCTCGGTGCTGATGATCATCGGGGCGCTCGCGCTCGCGGCCTTCCCGGGCACGTCCGGGTTCTTCTCCAAGGATGAGATCCTCGTTTTCGCCGCGCAGCGGGGCGGCATGTACTGGATATTCACCATCGGCGGCTACCTCGGCGCGCTGCTGACGGGGTTCTACGCCTTCCGGATCATCTTCCGGGTGTTCTGGGGGGAGCCCGTTCCGGAGGCGCGCGAGCTCGAGGGTGGGCATCTCGCGCACGCCCCGCCCGAGAACCCGCTCACGGGCGAGAAGGAGGACACGGACGTCGGCTTTCCGGGAGCGGATCATCACATCGCGGAACGCGATTGGCCGATGGGGTCCGCCATGACCATCCTCGGGTTCCTCGCCCTGTTCGGCGGGCTGGTTCAGATTCCGGGCGTCACGGACGTCATCGAGACCTTCCTGGCGCCAGCGTTCGCCGACTCGATATTCGAGGACATCATCCCCTCGACGGGCAGCGCTTACATCGGGCTCGCGGTCGGAGCAGCGGTCTCAATCGTGGGAGTCGCCGCGGCCTACCTCGTGTACGTGTCGAGGCCCGGCACCGCGCCCGCCCTCATTCAGCGCTTCCGCCCGATCCACGCGTTCCTCGTCAACAAGTGGTACTTCGACGAGCTCTACGACGCGGTGGTCTACCGCCCGCTGATCGCCACCGGCCGCTTCGCCAACGCCGTGATCGAGCGAGTCGTCGTCCAGGGCATCGTGACCGCGGCCGTCGACCTCGTGCGCGGCGTCGGGGTCGTGGTGCGCGGTGCGCAGTCGGGCTTCGTCAGGGCGTACGCGTTGCTTCTGGTCGGCGGCTTCGCCGCCCTCGGCCTCTACTTCCTGATCGCGAGCCA
>DATFON010000049.1:0-5274 GCA_035265465.1 Solirubrobacterales bacterium
GGGGCAGCAGCTCGCTGACGCCGAGCTCGCGAAGGTAAGCCTCGTCCTCGGGCAGCGCGGGGGCGACGACGGTGGCGCCGGCCCGGGCGGCGAGTTGCACGGCGAAGCTGCCGACGCCGCCCGTTGCGCCCACGATGAGCAAGGTCTCGCCCTCGGAAGGCGCCAATGCGTCGATTGCCGTCATGGCGGCGATCCCAGCCACCGGTGCGGCGCCGGCGATGGCCGCGTCCACGCCCGTCGGCGCTTGGGCGATGGAGGTGTCCTGCGGGACGACGATGAACTCGGCCCAGCTTCCGTCGCGGACGGTCGGATCGGCGTGCAAGACGAAGCCGAAGACCTCGTCGCCGACGTTGTAGCGGGTAACGTCGGCGCCGACCTGCTCAACCACACCGGCGTAATCGCGGCCAAGGATGACGGGGAACTCGTACTCGATTCCCATGTGCTTGAGCATTCCGCCAGCGATCGAGTTGTCGGCCGGATTGACCGAGGAGGCTCGCACGCGCACGAGTACCTGGTCGGGTTCAGGCGTAGGTTCCGGAAGGTCCTCCCGCACCGCGGGCGGCGTTTCCAACGCTGTGAGGGCAACGGCTTTCACTGCTGAGGTTCCATTCTGATTACTCGGGTTGATAGCTGGATTGCAGGCGCGGCACCGACCCCAGCTGACGCGTGGCTACTTGCGCAACTTTGCCCGTTCCGCCTAGAAGGCCAACCGGACCGCCAGGCCAACCGAATGCGCGGAGGTCAGGTGACATTTCCGAACGCTGGCGCAGGCGGCGTTGTTTCGTTAGGAGCCTCGTTGTTCGTGGCAGTGCCGCCAGAGGCAGGCGACTTGGCTGGCTGGTCGGTCGTCCAGATCCACTCCGGCAGCTCCGTCGCTGGTGCTGTTTCGTTGCCCCGAAAATGGGCAGACTAAGAGCATGAGCGCACGGAATGTGCTGCTCGTTGCGCTTGACCCCGTCCCGGCGAACCAGGTCCGGACGGCGATCGCCGAACGGCAAGAATACGAAGACGTCAACGTTCATGTCGTCGCGCCGGCGACGCATATTGGAAGGTTCCAGTGGTTGACTGGCGCAACCGACGAAGCGCGCGCCGATGCCGCTGAGCTCGCCGATCAGACCGCGGAAGCGGTCGAGGCGGAGGTCGAGACTGAGGTTGGGGACCGCGATGCTCTGCTCGCCGTCGAGGATGCACTTGCGCTCTTCCCCGCCGACGAGATCCTCATAGCCGGAACCGCCGACGAGAAGACGGAAGCAGGGCTTCGCCGCCTCGACCTGCCGATCTTCAGAGTGGGCGTGGGGGGCGAAGTCGACGGCGACGGGGTAACCGGAGCGGAGTCATACGCTCGCGCTGTCGCTAAGGGCCAGCGCGAAGAGACGCCATTCGTGATCGTCGGCACGGTCGCGGCGATTCTTTTCGCCCTGATCGCCTTCATCAGCCTGATCGCATTCCTCGCCTCCTCGCTCGCGTAAGCCAGATGCCGTGTTTCGCTGGGTTGAGCACACCGCCGAGCTCGAGCTGGAGATAGAGGCCCCTTCCGAGGCGGCGGTCTTCGAAGAGGCGCTTATCGCATTCGCCGAGCTCGCCGGCGACGGCGGTGACCACGCGGTGACTCACGAGCTCGAGGTGGAGGCAGAGGAGTCCTCGATGCTGTTGGTCGAATGGCTCAGTGAGCTCGTCTACCTGAGCGAGGCCGAGCAGTTCATGCCGGCGCGGATCGCGTCGCTGGAGCTCGCCGACGGCCGCCTCCGCGCGACAGTGGAAGGTCATCGGGGCGAGCCGAAGCATCTCGTCAAGGGGGTCACACTGCACCGACTTGCGCTTCGGCAGGACGATACGGCGGGCTGGCACGCTCGCGTGGTGCTCGATGTCTGAGCTCGTGAAGATCAGCGAGGTGCAGTGGGAAATCCCAGCAAGCGCGCGGTCGGACATGCGCGTTCCGGCGAGGGTGTTCGCCGACCGCGAGCTGCTCGCGGCGATCGAAGGCGACGGCTCGCTGGAGCAAATCCAGAACGTGGCGACGCTGCCAGGTGTCGTGGAGGTGGCGCTCGCGATGCCGGACGTGCATCAGGGCTACGGCTTCCCCGTCGGCGGCGTGGCGGCGATGGAGCTTCCGGACGGCGTCGTCTCGCCGGGCGGTGTCGGTTACGACATCAACTGTGGCGTGCGGCTGCTCGCCCTCCCCCTGGCCGAGGCTGAGCTCGGCCGGCGCCGGGAGGCGCTCGTGCACGAGATCTCGCGTGAGGTTCCCGCGGGCGCCGGTAAGACGAAGCGTGGTACGCACCGCACCGCCGACCTCGACGTCCTCCTCCGGGACGGGCCGCGGGGCTTCGGTCGCACCGAGGACGTCGAACGCACCGAGTCGGGCGGCTCGCTCCCCGGCGCTGATGCAGCGGCCGTCTCCGAGCGAGCGCGCGAGCGCGGCGCCAGCCAACTCGGGACGATGGGCTCGGGGAACCACTTCGTCGAGCTACAGCGGGTGGTCCGCCTCTTCGACCAGCGGGCCGCGGAGGCATACGGGCTGCGCGACGATCAGGTGACGGTGCTCATCCACTCCGGCTCGCGCGGGCTTGGGCACCAAGTCTGCACCGACTACGTCAAACAGATGGACGCCGCGATGCGCCGCCACGGCATCGAGCTTCCCGACCGCCAACTCGCCTGCGCGCCCGCCTCTTCGCCTGAGGGACGTGCCTACCTGGCGGCGATGGCCGCCGCCGCCAACTTCGCCTGGGCCAATCGGCAAGCGATCGCCGACGCCGTTCGGGCCGCGGTCGCCCGAGTGTTGGGGAACGAAAGTGCCGAGGGGACGCGCCAGGTCTATGACGTCGCCCACAACGTGGCGAAGGTCGAGCGCTATGACGGACGCGAGCTACTCGTGCATCGAAAGGGGGCGACTCGGGCGTTTCCGGCGGGCTCCGCGGAGATACCGGAGCCCTATCGTGAAGTCGGGCAGCCAGTCTTCATCCCCGGCAGCATGGGCACGGCGAGCTTCGTTCTGGCCGGGGAACCGGGATCAATTGCGCTGGCCTTCGGCAGCACCTGTCACGGGGCGGGCAGACGGCTCTCACGGACCGCGGCCCGGAAGCAAATCGCGGGAGCGGAGCTCCGGCGGGAGCTCGAGGGCCGCGGAATCGTCGTCCGTTCACCGTCAACCAAGGGCCTGGCCGAAGAGGCGCCGGTCGCGTACAAGGACGTCGACCGTGTGGTCGACATCGTTGAGCGGGCGGGGCTGTCGCGCCGCGTGGCCCAGCTGACCCCGATCGGAGTAATCAAAGGCTGACCACGAGCCGGCCGTCTTGCTCGCGACCTCGGTGCTTGGCGCACCTCGCACGTCTCCCGCAAGCGGCCGCGGATCCGGGCCGCATCGTCGCCGCCCGGCCTGGTGGCGCAAACTCAAGCTTGAGCGGCACCGCCTCGAGCGGCATCAGGCCCTTCTCGCGCGAGCGTGACGAGGAGCAGTCCCAAGTCGCCGCGCAGCGTCGGATCGACGGCGTAGTCGTCGAGGAAGTAGCCGAGGTCTGGAGGATCCGCCCGGGCTCCGCAGCGTTCGCCTACACGATCTGCTCTGGCGCCTGTCGAGCAGCGCTATCGAAAATCGGCCGTGGGCGTGCCACTATCGGGGGCCAGTCACGGCCCGGTTGCACGATGCGGGAGTCGGGGCCGTCCGCCGCCGCAGCAAGCGGAACATCCTTCCACGCCGGCGCGACGGCCCCAGCAATCGTTTTCTTAAGCGCGATCGGCGAGCGCTGTCACACCCATCGCTGACGCGCAGTGGGCGCAGCAGAAGACGCGCCCGTCGGTCTCGACGCCGTGCCCGATCACGGCGCACGCGCAGTGCTCACAGCGCGGCGCGAGCGCGTGAATCGCGCACTCGAAGCTGTCGAAAACGTGCGTCGAGTCGTCCTTCCTGACCTCGAAGGCCTTGTCGTACTCATTTCCGCAGACCTCGCACGTACCCACGCTATGCCTGCGCCTCGCCGAGTCGCTTCTGTAGACAGTTGATCAGCTCTCCGATCATCTCCTGGTCGCGCTCGGACATCCGCTCAAACACCCGTGCACAATCGTCGTCGCCGTCTTTCCGTGCGTCCTCGATGTAGAGGCCGTATCGGGCGGCCGAGTCCAACTTGATGCTCAGCGTCTGAACGAGGTTGTGCACCGTGTTCTTCACCGGTTGCTCGGTGCGAATCCTTTCCATCGACGACATGGTGAATCCACCTCCCTCGCGCGTCGTCTACCCGAGTTGTGCCCACCCTGGCCTCGTCCCACGCCTGCCCCTTCCTTCCGAGCTTGGGACTCCGAAGGGGCTCGGCGAGCGCCTTGGCCGTGAGCCCCGTGCCCGAGGCACCCGTTGGCGCGATGGCGGCCTTTCGGAGGCCCGAACTGCGCCCCGGAAGCCGCGTTGAGCAGGGGAAAACGCCGCAAGGCGCCGTCGCGTCGGCAACGGCGTGGGCGCCGGCGGTCATCTGGCGGTGGTCGTGTGCACAGCACTGGGGCTCGGGGCGATCCTGACCGGGGCGAAGCTGCAGAAGAAGAGGACTGGAAGTCGCGCGGGCGGCCGACAGCCCCGCGTTCGGGACGGCCCCGGTGATTTCCGCCACCGCCCTAACCGCTCTAGACGAAGGGTGGCCTGCAACGCCGTAAGCGGCTTAGTGCAGCGATGCCCAGCGCTCCCAGAATCGTCCGAAATCGCTCCAGCCGCCGGTAACGGCGTCACAAGGGATTCACAGGGACCTGCCTTCCACCCGAGTCATCCCGAAGCGTCCGAGCTCGCGCCCGCGGAAGGTCGCGCGGCCGTGGTAGCCCTCGCGTTCTGGTACGAGGTCATCCACGAAGGCGGAGAAGAGACCGCGATAGCGCAAGCGCAGACCGTCGACCTGGGAAGGGAACGCCTGGCAGACGGCCGAGCCTGGTGACCCTTGCTTCCCCTCAATCTTCTTGCGGACACCTACGAGTGGCGGCAGCGCGCCCCCTGTCCGCCTGATCTTCCACACGCCGTCGAGCGTCGCCATGGAGATCGTCTTCCCGCCGGCGGTTCGCGACAATCCGCGCGTTTTCGGGTAAAGGGGGGAGCGATGGATGCCGCGGTGCAACCACCGGTGGCGCCGATGCTCGCCAAGCTGGAACGCGAGCTTCCCGCCGACGGCTACCTCTACGAGCCGAAGTGGGACGGCTTTCGCTGCCTCGCCTTTCGCGCCGGCCAGGAGCTTGAGCTGCGCAGCCGTAACCAGCGACCACTGGCGCGGTATTTCCCCGAGCTCGTCCAGGCGCTGCTGGCGC
>DATFON010000050.1:0-2020 GCA_035265465.1 Solirubrobacterales bacterium
TTCTCGACCCACTTGACCGGCACGCCGGCGACGATCGAGCCGGCGATCGCGCAGACGTAGCCCGGGTAGACGGGCACCTTGTTCCCGAACCCGCCGCCGATGTCGTTGCAGCGGATCCGGATCATGTGCTCGGCGAGGCCGGCGACGTGCGCGTAGACCGTGCGGTGCGCATGCGGGGCCTGGTTGCCGTTGTAGATGTCGAGTTGGCCGGTCTCCGGGTTGAAGTCGGCGATGATGCCGCAGGTCTCGAGCGGCGCCGGATGGCAGCGCGGGTAGATGATGTCGCGACTGACGATCGTGTCGGCCTCGGCAAACGCGCGATCGGTCGCGGCCTCGTCGCCGGCCTCCCAGAGCGGGCTCGCGAGGTTGTCGCGCTGTTCCGACTTGTCGTCGCGGATCAGCGGCGCGTCGGGATCGAGAGCCTTGCGGCCGTTGACCACCGCCGGCAGCGGCTCGTACTCGACGTCGATCAGCGACAGCGCGTCGTGGGCGGAGTAGTGGTCGGTCGCGATCACGAAGGCGACCTCCTGGCCCTGGAAGCGAACCTTGTCGCCGGCGAGGACGGCCTGGGTGTCATAGGAGATCGTCGGCATCCACGCCAGGCCGAGCGTCTCCAGGTCCTTGGCGGTGACGACCGCGGCCACGTTCGGGTGGGCGAGCGCCTCGGAGGTGTCGATCGAGACGATCCTCGCGTGCGCGTAGGGGCTGCGCAGGACCGCGCCGTGGACCATCCCCGGCAGCTCGATGTCGTCGAGGTAGGTGCCCTGGCCACGGATGAAGCGCTCGTCCTCCTTGCGCTTCAGTCGACCGAATCCGATCGGCCGCTCTGTCTCGGGGCTGGGAAGGTTCTCAACCGTGGCCATGCTCATGCCTCCTGTCTAGCGCCGGCTTCTCGCTCGGCTGCCCACCTGATTGCCGCAACGATGTTCTTGTATCCCGTGCACCTGCAGATCGAGCCGGAGATCGCGGTCCGGATCTCCTCGTCGGTCGGGTTCGGGTTCTCATCCAAGAGCGCCCGCGCGGTCATCTGCATCCCGGGGGTGCAGAAGCCGCACTGCAGCGCGTGGTGCTCGTGAAAGCCCTGCTGCACGGGATCCAATCGCCCGTCGACATCGAGCGACTCGACCGTGCGGATCTCGTGCCCCTCGCACATCGCCGCCAGCACCGTGCACGACTTCACCGGCCGCCGGTCCATGAGCACCATGCAGGCACCGCAGTTGGAGGTGTCGCACCCCCAGTGGGTCCCTTTGAGGCCCAGGGTCTCGCGGATGAAGTGGACGAGCAGCAGGCGCGGCTCGATCTCGCGGGAGACCGGTTCGCCATTCACGGTCATCGAGACGTTCACGATCGAGCCTCCTTCCCGAGAGCGCGGGCGGTCGCGCGGCCCAGGGCGCGCCGGGTCAGAACGCCCGCGAGATGACGCTTGTACTCGACCGATCCGCGACCGTCGGCGGTCGGCGAGCAGTCGGCCGCGGCGATCTCGCCCGCCTCAGCGAACAGCTCCTCGGACGGGGAACTGTCCCGCAGGCTCTCCTCGGCCCGAGCGACGTGCACGGTCGTCAATCCGACGGCGCTGAGCGCGATTCCGGCGTCGGCGATCGTGCCGCCGTCGATCCAAACCGCCGCCGACGCGGCGGCGATCGCCCAGTCCCCGGCTCGCCGCTCCACCTTCTCGTGGGCGCTTCCCGCGCCCTCCCGGACCGGGAGGCGGACCTCGGTCAGCATCTCACCCGCGCCCACCGCCGTCGTGTACGGGCCGACGTGGAAGTCATCCATCGCGACGACCCGCTCGCCCTCCGCCCCGCGGATCACCACCCGCGCCTTGAGCGCCGAGCAGACGGCCGAGAGGTCTTCGGCGGCGTCCGCCTGGCACAGTGAGCCCCCGATCGTGCCTCGGTTGCGAACGGCCGGGTCGGCGATCACGGTCTCGGCGTCGGCGAACAGGGGGAAACGCTCGGCGAGCAGCTCCGACTCCAGGAGGTCGACGTGCCGGGTCAGCGCCCCGATCCTGATCTCGCCG
>DATFON010000051.1:0-2617 GCA_035265465.1 Solirubrobacterales bacterium
CCACGATCACGGCGATCGCGATCCCGAAGAACAGCGTGCCCTGGCCGGCGGCGTGCGCTGCCGCGTCCAGGCTGCGCGACGCGAAGTAGCCGAGCAACACATACCCGGCCGACCACAGCCCGGTGCCGAGCACGCTGAACGGCAGGAAGTTCGAGTAGCGCATCTCGGAGCTCCCGGCGATGAACGGGGCGAGGGCGCGCACCAGCCCGATGAAGCGCCCGATCAGGATCGTCTTCCCACCGTGTCGTGAGAAGTAGTCCTCCACGCGGGCGAACCGCTCCTCGGTGATCCGTACCTTCGGCCCGTGGCGCAGGATGAACCCGCGCCCGAGCCGTCGCCCGAGCAGGAAGCTCACCGAGTCGCCCGAGAACGAGCAGACCCACACGATCCCGATCGTGAGAACGACCGACGTCTCCCCCTGTCCCGCCACCGCCCCGGCGAGAAGCACGACGGTCTCGCCAGGGGCCACCAGGCCGATGAACGCGCCCGTCTCCAGGAACGCCGCCAACCCCACGAACAGGTAGGTGAGCTTCCCCAGCTTGCTCGCGATCGTGTCGAGCGCGCTCTGAAGGCTGATGTCCGGCGCAAACTGGCTGAACGCCACGATCCCCCCGATGACCACCAGCACCACCGCGATCTGAATGATCCGGGTCCGCCGGCTCCCCTCCCCGCCCTCGATCATGGCTCCGGATCCGGTCCCGCGACGATCGCCCCGGCGAACCGCGGCGCCAGCCTCCCGGCTGCGGCATCCGCGGCCGCGATGTCCTCGAAGATCCCAAAAGCGGTGGGACCCGACCCCGCGACCAGGGCCACCTCCGCCCCGGCGCTCCGCAGGGCTTGCAGCGCGCCTCCGATCTCCGGCCGCAGCGAGAGCGCCGCCTCCGCCAGGTCGTTCACGAGCAGCTCCCGATAGGCAAGCGGCGAATGTCCGCGGCCGGCCGCCCGTCGCAGCTCGGCGGCGATCGAATCCAACTCGGCCGCATCCCTGCCCAGCCCCAGGCAATCCGCCTCCGCGTACACCTGTGCCGTCGAAAGGCCGGCATCGTGGGGAACCAGCACGACGCCGAAGTGCTCCGGCGGCGGCAGCGGCTCGACGACTTCGCCGACGCCGCCAACGAGCGCGAACGCGGGGTCGATCTGCGACGGAACGTCGGCGCCGAGCTCGGCGGCGAGGTCCGCGACCTCGCCCACCTCCTCGCGCGCCAGCCGCAGCACCGCCGCGGCGTCGGCGCTTCCGCCCCCCAGGCCAGCCGCCACCGGAATTCGCTTCTCGATCTCGACCCTGACCGGCTCGTGTCCCCAACCACGGGCGCGCAGGCCGGCCAGCGCGCCCTCCACGATGTTCGGATCCTCGACCTCCGCGCACACCACCTCATCGCGCTCGGCATCCCTCACCACGATGCGATCCGAGAGCGTGAGCGGGCAGAACAGCGAGCGCAGCTCGTGCAGGCCGTCGTCACGGGGCCGCCCGAGGTACAGGCACAGGTTGAGCTTGGCCGGCGCGCGAAGCGTCAAGCGACCTCCAACTCACCGGCAAGGGCGGCGAAGTCCGCCGGCGCCAATCGCTCCGCCCGGGCGTCGGGCGGTTGCCCCAGGCGCTCGAGCGCCGCCCGCGCCCGAGCGCGCGACTGGCCTCCCGCCAGCTCGAGCGAGCTCGCGAGCGGCTTGCGCCTGTGCGCGAACGCGTCGCGCACCAGCCGGGCGAGCCCCGCCGCTGGCGCGGGAGCGACCCGCCGCAGGCGTACGAGCGCCGAGTCCACCCGAGGCCGGGGCCGGAACACGGCGCGATTGACCGTGCGAATCAGCTGGACCTGGCAGGACAGCTGGACGAGCACGCTGGGAGAGCCGTAGGCCGGCGAGCCGGGCCCGGCTCGCAGCCGATCGGCGATCTCGCGCTGCACCATCACGGTCCACGTGTGAGCGCTCGGAAGCTCGGCGATCGTCTTCAGCAGCACCGGCGTGGCGATCGAGTAGGGCAGGTTCGAGGGCACCGTGGTCGGCGCGGGATCGAGCGATCCCAGGTCCAGCCGCATCGCATCGCCGCGCACGATCGAGACATTCCCCGCGCTCGCGGCCAACTCCTCCAGCTCCGTGGCCAGGCGCTCGTCCATCTCGATCACGTGCAGGTGCGCCACGCGCTTGGCGATCCGCTCCGTCAGCGCCCCCTCCCCGCCACCGATCTCGAGCGCCACGTCGTCGGGCCGCAGCTCGGCATCGCGCACGATCGCCTCCAGCAGGTTGGGATCGGCCAGGAAGTTCTGCCCCAGCCTCACCATCCGAAGACCCTCTCCGCGTTTGACTCCACCGTGCGCTCGAGCTGCGCATAGGCGATGCCGCGCTCCTCGGCCACGACCTCCGCCACGTCGACCACGTTCGCCGGCTGGTTTGGCTTGCCGCGCACCGGCTGCGGCGCCAGAAACGGCGAATCCGTCTCGACCAGCAGCAGCTCATCGGGGACCAACCGCGTCGTCTCGCGCAGATCGTCGGACTTGGGAAAGGTGACGTTGCCCGCGAACGAGCAGTACCAGCCGCGCTCGGTCGCCTCGCCCACGCGATCGGGCGGCACCGAGCAGCAGTGGAGGATGACCGTCACCCCATCGGCCTCGGTGGCGAGCTT
>DATFON010000052.1:0-8390 GCA_035265465.1 Solirubrobacterales bacterium
ATGTCGCGATCGATGCCCGGGAAGGCGGAAGCGGAGGCGCTCACCGCCTGGGCAACCGAGACGGTGTGATCCAGCAGCCCGTGGGTGTAGGCCTGGTGGTAGTACTTGGCCGCGGGGGCCTCGCGGAACCGGATCCAAACCGGAGACTCCGGCGCGAAGAACCGATCGAGGAGGGCGGCGAGCTGCGGGTTCTGGATCGTGCCGAGGAGCTCGCGAAGCTGCGACTCCAGACGCTCGACCGGAACGCTCGGGCCCTCCGCGAGGTCAGAGGGCTCGAACTCGTCGGCGCGTGCGGCGCGAATCGTCTCGATGGTGATCTTCCGGCCGTACTGCGGATGCACGCCGAAGCGACCCGTGATGTGGACGGCGGCACCAGGGGCGGCGGCGTCGAAGCACTCTGCGACCTCGTCCCACGCAACCGCCTCGACCGCTCCCGAGCGATCGCAGACGATGAGCCGCAGCCACTCGCCGCCGTTGCGGCGCTGGCGAAGCTCCCGCTCCCGAACCCCGAAGATCCCCTCAATCGCCTGGCCGTCGGCGAGATCGCGCACCCACGCGCGCTCTGCGGAGGCGCCGTTTGCGCTGCTCGCGCCGTTCTCCGCCGCGCCGGCGAGGGCCGGCTGCTCGGTGAGTGAAACCTGCTCGCTCATCGATCGCTCACGTTAGAGAGGGGGGCGGACGTGCCAAATCTCCCCTGTGCGGCGATCTTGCGACGACTACCCGGCCTCCTCGGGCTCCTCCTCACCCGGCCATGAGCCCGTGAACCGGTAGAAGCCCAGGCGCGAGGCACGGTCGGCGAGCCCCCGCATCATCCGGAAGATCGCGCCCTGCAGCGCGAGCGCGAGCGCGAGCTTGGGCCAGCTCACGTCCCGGTGCTCGGGCTCCGGGGGCTCCTCCTTGTCCACGAAGCCCCAGGCGAGGTCGAAGACCTTCTTCGAGAGCAGGCCGGCGATGAGTCCGCCGGCGATGCTGAACGGGATGAACAGGAGCTTGCCCACGCTACGCCTCCCTTGGCTCGTTCGATGCCGGGCTTCGGGGCTCCATCGCGATCGTGCGCTCCTCGGGCACGCCGCTCTCGAGCTCGCGGCCGCGCTCGAGCTCGGCGTTCATCTCGGCCCCGAGGAGCACGGCGACGTTGGAGATCCAGAGCCAGACCAGGAAGACGATCACCCCGGCGAGGCTGCCGTACGTCTCGTTGTACGACGCGAAGTTGGCGACATAGAGCGCAAAGCCGGCGGACGCCAGTATCCACAGCAGGACGGCGAGGATGCCGCCCGGGGTGATCCAGCGGAAGCCGGGATGCCTGACGTTGGGGGCGCCGTAGTACAGGATCGCGAGCATGGTGATCACGACGACCACGATCACCGGCCATTTGACGATGTTGAAGACCGTTACGGCGGTTCCCTCGACGCCGAAGAGCTTCCCCACCTCCGAGGTGAGCGGACCGCTGATCACCACCGCGATGGCGCTCAGCGCCACCAGGAGCAGCAGCACCAGCGTCATCCCGATCTGCAGGGGTCGGAGCTTCCAGAACGGGCGGCCCTCCTCGGTCTCGTAGATCACATTCGACGCTCGCGAGAACGCGCCGACATACCCCGAGGCCGACCACAGCGCCGCCACGAGGCCGAGCACGAACGCCACGCCCGCGGTCCCCTGACTGGCGGCGATCTGCTCGATCGCGCCGCTGATGATGTCCTGCGCCGGACCCGGCCCCAGCTCGTTGATGTTGTCCAGAACGGCGTTGGTGGCGGAGTCGCCGGCGAGGCCGAGGATCGAGACCAGCACGATGAGCGCCGGGAAGATGGACAGGACGGCGTAGTACGTCAGCGCTGCCGCCCAGTCCGTGAGGTTGTCGGCGCGGAACTCCGACACGGTTCGCTTGAGCACGCCCCACCAGGAGCGTGCTTTCAGGTCAGTTGGAGTGCGCGGTCCCTCCACCCCAGGAGGTGGGTTCCCCCTGGGGTGGTGGTCAAACCGCAAAGGGTGAGGGCGAGTCAAGGGTTCGCTTTAGCAATTCGCAAGATCCCGCGCTAACAATGCTGGTATGACGGCGTCCAACGGACGCGTGCTCGTAGTCGACGACGAGCCAATCGTTCGCGAAGTCCTCGAGCGGTACCTGCACCGTGGCGGCTTCGACGTCACCACGGCCGGCGACGGTCAGGCGGCGCTCGACTCCTTCGAAGCCAATCATCCGGACCTGATCGTCCTCGATCTCATGCTGCCCGGAATCGACGGGCTGGAGGTCTTTCGCCGAATTCGCAAGCGGTGCCAAGGGACTGGGGTGATCATGCTGACCGCGCGGGGGGAGGAGACCGACCGGGTGGTCGGCCTGGACCTCGGCGCCGACGACTACGTCGCCAAGCCATTCTCGCCGCGGGAGATCGTGGCTCGCGCTCGGGCGGTCCTGCGGCGCGCGGGCGTCGACGGCACGGCGGGCGGTCAGACGCGCGAGCTCCTCCACCTGGGCGGGCTCGAGATCGATCCGAGCGCTCGGGAGGTGACCGCCGACGGCAGGCCGGTCGAGCTCACCCCCAAGGAGTTCGATCTGCTGAGCTTCTTCGCAGCCAATCCTCGGACGGTGTTCAGCCGCACGCAGCTCTTGGAGGAGGTCTGGGACATCGCCTATGCCGGCGATCCCTCCACGGTGACCGTTCACGTCCGGCGGCTCCGGGAGAAGATCGAGCGCGATCCATCCGAGCCGGAGCACCTGCTGACGGTCTGGGGCGCGGGATACAGGTTCGAGGCGTGACCGGCAGGCGCAACTCGCCGGTGCTCGTCTCGGTGCTGATTGCGGCGCTGGGCGCGGTGACGACGCTGGCGATCGGCCTGGGGGCATTCGGGGCCGGCGAGGTCGCCGAGCTGGCACTGCTGATCCTGGTCGCGATCGCCTTGAGCGCGATCGCGACTGCCGTGGCGATGCCGCGTCTCGCCCGCGCATCGCTGCGAGTGCGGCTTGTCTCGATCGCGGCGTTCGCCACTTTGATCGGCTTTGCCAACCTGGTCGTCCTCTCGCTGCTGATGCTGGTCGACACCCACGTCGCCACCGTCCTCGCGGTGCTCCTGGTGTACTCCACCGCCGCCGCCGTGGGAGCCGCGCTCGCCACCGCACGCGCAACCTCGGACGCGATCGCGAAGGTCGGGGATACGGCTCGCCGGCTGGCGGCGGGCGATCTGGAGGCGCGAACGGGGGCAGTCGCGGCGGGCGGTGAGATCGACTCCCTGGCCCGAAGCCTGGACGACATGGCCGACCGCCTCGCCTCGTCGCTGGAGCGGGAGCGCGCGGCCGAGACTCAGCGGCGCAGCCTGGTGACCGCCGTCTCGCACGACTTGCGAACGCCGCTGTCGGGACTACGGGCGATGATCGAGTCGATCGAGGACGGGGTCGTCGACGATCCCGACACCATCCGCCGCTACGTCCACGAGATGGGCTCGAGCGTCGATTCGCTCGTTGCCCTCGTGGATGATCTGTTCGAGCTCGTCCAGCTCGACGCCGGCGCGATCCAGGCCGAGACCCACCGCGCCCGGGTCGAGGAGATCGTGCACTCGGCGCTCGCGGCGTGCGAGGCGCAGGCCTCTACGAAGGGGCTGGTCGTACAGTCGCGGATCGACGGCGCGGCCAACATTCCCTGCTCCCCGAGGCTCACCCGCGTGGTTCAAAACCTCGTTCAAAACGCGATCCGCCACACCCCGAGCGACGGGACCGTCCTCGTCGAGGCGAGCCACAGTGAGCGCGCGCTCGAGCTCGCCGTGGTCGATACCGGTGACGGGATCGACGGCGCAGCGCTCGATCGCGTCTTCGACCCGTTCTGGCGCGGCGACTCGGCTCGCGCGAGCGATGGATCGGGACTGGGCCTGGCGCTCGCCAAGCGGATCGTCGAGGCGCTCGGTGGCAGGATCGCCGTCAAATCCCAATCCGCGCGGGGATCGCGCTTCGCCGTCTTCGTCCCAGATGGCGGGAGGCGCGAGCCGAGCCTGAGTCCGTAATCACTGCGAAAGGTGTCGGCAATAGCGTCGCGCGAATCTTGCGAGCGCGAGCCCCGGCGCGGCCGGAGATCCTGAACCGGCGCCTTCGCGCCTCAACCAGGGCGGTGATGGCGGGACGCGGGCCGGCCGGCACCGGCCAGCCCCTGAACCTGCCGCCGGTGTTCGCCTCCGCCTTCCACGCCAACGGGTCGCACGGCTATGCACGCGAGGGAAACCCGACCTGGGAGGCGTTCGAGGAGGCGATCGGCGCGCTTGAGGGGGGCCACGCGATCGCCTTCTCGTCCGGCATGGCATCGATCGCAGTGGCGCTCGAGGAGCTGCCCATCGGCGCGCGGGTGCTGGCCCCTCACGGCGCCTATTTCGAGCTCCGGAGGCTCTTGGCCGACCGCGTCGCCGCCGGTCGCCTCGAGGTCCGTGCGGTGAACGCGACGGACACCGACACGGTCGTCGCCGCTTTGGACGGCGTCGACCTGGTCTGGCTCGAGACGCTGACGAATCCGATGCTCGACGTCCCGGAGCTCGACGTGATCGTCAACGCCGCAAAGCGCCGTGGCATTCCGTCGATCGTGGACGCGACCCTGGCGACTCCCGCGCTCAGCGCCCGCTCGAGTTGGGTGCGGACCTGGTCGTGCACAGCGCGAGCAAGTACATCGGAGGGCATTCGGACCTGCTGTTGGGCGTCGCGGCCACGAGTGATCCCTCGCGGGCGAGACGGCTGCGCCGCGCCCGTACGGCGCTGGGCGCCGTCCCGGGACCCATGGAGGCGTTCCTCGGGCTGCGCGGACTACGAACCCTGCCGCTTCGCATGGAACGAGCGTGCGGGACGGCGCTCGAGCTGGCGCGCCGGCTGGAGCGCCATCCGCTCGTTGCGCGGGTCCACTACCCGGGGCTCGAGTCCGACCCCGATCATGACCGGGCGCTGAGGCTCCTGGAGGGGTTCGGGGCGGTGGTGGCGTGCGAGGTCCGCGGGGGTCCTGAGTGCGCCGCCGCGCTTTGCGCCTCGGTTCGCGTGTGGACGCATGCGACAAGCCTCGGCGGCGTCGAGAGCCTGATCGAGCATCACTTCGGCCCCGCCGGGAGCGAGCGCCTTCCGGTGGGGCTGATCCGGATGAGCGTCGGCTGCGAGGACCCGGAGGATCTGTGGGACGACCTCGAGGACGCTTTCAACCGGCTCGCCTGAGGTCGAGCCGCAGGCGCGCCGCGTAGACGATCGCCGAGCCCGCGAACAGCGCAGCCGTGAGAAGAAGCCATCGGCCCAGATAGACGCTCGCCGACAGCGCGGTGTCGTCGCGGTAGAGGTCGGCGCTCAGCCCGAGGATCAAGGGAAACCAGACCACGAAAGCAAAGGCGGAAAGGAGCGCCGGCACCCTGACGTGGTTGAGGGCCGCCATCCGGCGGGCGTCGAGCTGCTCGGCTCCGAGCCTCGCCGCCCGCCCGGCGATGAGCGACAGCGCCGAGTACATGGGAAACGCGATCAGGTCGTGCGCGATGATCGCGCCGCCGAACCAGAGCACCACGTCGATCGCGTTGGGGCGGGCGACGATCGCGATGAACGCGTACGCGACGACGGCCATGCTCGAGAGCACGGCGAGCAGGTGCAGCACGCTCGAGCCGTAGCGGTCGCGAACGAGCCGCATCTCAGGCGCCGATGGTGCTGATCGACGAAACCCACTTGGTGCAGTGCACGCCGGGGGCCGCCGGGACGATCACCCGCGCCGGATAGCCGTGATCGAGCGAGAGGTCGGCGCCGTTCACGCGTAGGGCGAGCAGCGAGCGGGAGTCGGCGACCTGCTCGGTCGCAAGCGCTGCCTTGCTGAAGGCGCCGCCCGCCTGGAGCGACTCGACGAGGACGGGCATCGCCTCGGGCGAGCCCGCGCGGGCGATCAGGTCCCGCAGGCGAACGCCGGTCCACGACTGCGTGGTCGACCATCCCTCCACGCAGGCGATGGGCAGCGAATACGTGTGCTGGTCCATCGCCAGCAGCTCCTCCCTGCTGAACTCGAGGGTGCGGGCGCCGTGCACTCGAAGCCGCCAGTCGCGGCCGACCTGCGCGCGGCTGACTCCGACGGCCGCGGCGGTCTTGTTCACCTGGAATTCGTTGGGCCCCGACCCGAGGGAGCGTCCGTGCGGCGCAAGCAGGCCCAACGGCCTCAGCGGTCCGCCGATCTGCTGGGCGGCCGTCATAAGGCCCAACCCCACCGAGCCGGCGCCCACGGTCGCCAGCAGGCCGCGGCGCGACAGCGTCGGTGGCGCGGGACTCGCCGGCGCCGTCGTTCCCTCACGCGCGGGCTCGGGCTGGGTATGGACGAGGTCCTGCCTCAGCGGCCGGACCACCCCCTGCTCGCGGAATGCGCGGCGCACCACGGAAAGCTTCAGCACCAGGTGCAGTCCGAGCGCGGCCAGGAAGATGAAGGCGGCGTAGTAGTGGGCGGGGACGAAGCTGAACCCCCACACGTAATAGAGCTGGATGTTCATGACGCCGGTGAAGAACACGAACAGGCTGCCCCCGACCAGAAACCCGAGCGACAGGCGCTCCAGCGCGTGCGCGAGCGAGCGCACCGGCGGCCACTCGAAGAGCTTCGGCATCGCCGACCACAGCTTGGCGAGCAACAGCGGAATTGCCATCACGCCGGTCGTCACGTGCAGCCCCTGGTTGAGGGCGTAGAGCCATGGCGGGGAGGTAGGCCAGTCGAAGAAGTAGAGGTCGAAGCCGAGGTCGATCCCGCCGGTGCCCGTCACTGAGTTGCCGTCGAGCCAGGGGTAGTACGCGGCGTGCGAGAGAAAGCCGGTGATCGCACAGATCACGATCAGTGGCAGCAGGGCCGAGCCCAGGACCGAGGCGAGCCAGGGGCCACGCAGCGGGCTCCGCCAGAACTCCTGCCGGAATGGCCCTGGCGGCGGTGTCTCGCCCCTGTGTCGACCGGGCACGTCCATCATCCGGCGGGGGAGGCTGCGGCGGCAAGGGCGGCCGCCACAGATTCGACCTCGCGCGCGAATCGTGACCCGGGACACGCCTCCGCCACCTCGAGGGCGTCCTCGAAGTTATCGACGTCGCGAAGCTTCGGGAGCTCGACCCACGGGATCCCCAGCCGCCGCAGTCGCACTCGCTGAGTGCGGGCCGTCCACGGTGTGCTCATGGGGACCCCCTGGAACACCGCTGGGCGTGGGCGGCGCAGGCCGATCGCCCAATAACCGCCGTCGAGCGCCGGGCCCAACACCGCCTCGGTTCCGGGTCGGGCCAGGGCGGCGAGCGCCGCCTCCAGCAACTCGGGGCCGAGCTGCGGCGTATCCATCCCGACGAGGAGTGCCGGACCGCCGACGGCCTCGAAGCCGGCAGCGAGTCTGGCGTCCAGACCCCCGGCGGCCTGGGCGTGCAGGTCGAACCCTTCGGGAAGCCAGTCTCCCCGTTCCCCTTCGAGCACCAGCGCCCGCCTCTTGGCCCGCGCGGTCGCGACGGCCTGGAGGGTGTCAGCCAGAGCGGCCTCGGCCAGCGCGGCCGCTTGCCATCGCGTACAGGGCGGGCACAGCCGCGTCTTGACTCGGCCGGGCACCGGGGCCTTGGCGATCACGATCAGGGCTGGCGGCCTCACCGCAAGGCCCTCGCCATGTCCCTCGCTGCGCGCGCGGTGCCGCGCAGCGTCCCCGTGACCTTCGATCGTCCCGTGCGTGGGCGGTAAGTCACCTCGACCTCCCCGATCGTCCAGCCCGCCCGGGCCGCGAGCAGCACCATCTCAAGCGGCCAGCCGAAGGCCCGGTCGCGAATCCCCAGCGCCATCAGGGACGCGCGGCGCGCGGCGCGCATCGGCCCCAGGTCGCGCAGGTCGAGACCCGTGCGTCGCCGCACCTCCCACGCCAGGCCCCGATTCGCCAGCCGCGCGTGGGCCGGCCAGGCGCCCGCTAGAGCGCTGCGGCGGCTGAGCCCCAGGTCCCAGCGGTCGGCGAGGACCGGCTCGGCTACGCGCGGCAGCTCCCGCGGGTCCAGCGACGCGTCGCAGTCCATGAAGCAGATGACGTCGTTCTCGGCCGCGACCAGGCCCGCCCAGCAGGCCGCGCCGAATCCCCGGCGGGGTTCGTCCACCACCCTCGCGCCCAGCCCCCGCGCGATCGTGCCCGAGCCATCCGTCGAGCCGTTGTCGACGACGATCGGCTGGTAGCCGGGCGGCAGACTCCCCAGCACCCACGGCAGCGCCGCCGCCTCGTCGAGCACGGGAAGGACGACGTCCGGCATGGCGTGCTAACGCCGAGCCGTAGGGCTCGGCGACTGGCATGTGCGGTTCATGGGTGTGTGAGGCTCGCACCGGGGGATTACAGACCCATTAATCCCCCTGTAAGCAGGCCGCCCTAGCTTCCCGGGCCCGATGGAGCGCGCGACCGCCGAGGCGCCGGCCACCGCCTGGAGAGCCGAG
>DATFON010000053.1:0-5645 GCA_035265465.1 Solirubrobacterales bacterium
CGATTTCCTCACCTTTTACGACGCGCGGGTTGCCGCCGTGGCGCTGTCGCCGAATTGAGCTGGGTGCGTCGAGGCACGGGACTGGCTCAGTCATGCCGAGGCCCTCGAAGCTGCCTCGAAGCCGCCGGGCTGCGGGGGTAGCGACCTCAGCACTCGAAGCTCACGATCTGGATTGGCGGCTGTGGCTTCCAGCCGAGCGCCCGCGTGCTCGGATGCATTGGCTTGCTTGGTCCAAAACGGGCTGGACAGCAGGGATTTGTGCGGCCGCCTCACGCGCGCAAAACGGGAGCCAAGAGCCGCGGTGCGCTTGTCGGCCTGGCCCGGGCGCCCGCAGGGCAGGGCCGACCGTCGGTGCCGAACGGAAGCCAGCGCCGAAGCGGCTCTTCGCGACCCTCGACCCAGACCTCGATCGGGGCGCAGTGGGCGCCGCGAACGAAGAACCCGCCGTTGAACTGCGACTCGGACGCTCCCTTCACCCGGGTGCCCGCCACGATCCCCCGGGCACAGGCGCTGAATCGCACCACCGAGACGCCGTCGGAGAGGCGCAGGGGACGGCGTGGGCCGGGGCCGCCCATGTCGTAGAGCAGGGAGAGGCGGCCGCGCTCCGATTCGGGCACGGCGAGCGTCACCGTCTCGCCCGCTCGCAGCACGGCGAGCACCTTGGCGACCCCGTCCGGCTCAAGACGATCCGCCTCAGACCCTGCGAGCAGCTCCAGCGGGCCGGCCACCGTCGCCTCGCTGCGAGCCCTCGGGTCGATGTCGCCATAGACCGCGGTACGGCAGCCCCGGAGCGTCTTCGCCGTCGGAGCTTTCAACGGCCCGGCCCCGGACGGCTGCGTCGAGTCGCTCCCGCAAGCGAAGAGTGAAAAGACCACGGCGCTGACCAAACCGGCATGAAGCGCCGCGCGCGCGGCAACGGGTGACATCACTCAATCTACGGTTCCGGACCCGGATCAGGTCCATGTGTGCGGGGCAGGCAGCTCAGTGCGCGAATCGGGCCTCTTCACGCGATCCGAGCAGCAAGTAGGGGGTCATCGGTCCCTTGCCCTTGACCTCGACCGTGCCGCGCGGGCGTAGCTCGTAGCGCGCTCGCAGATGCTCATACGTCCGCTGCGTGACTTGGATGGTGCCGGGGAGGGCGTGGGATTCCATGCGGCTGGCGGTATTGACGGTGTCGCCCCAGAGGTCGTAGATGAACTTCGCCCGGCCGATCACGCCGGCGACGACAGGACCGGTGTCGATGCCGATCCGCACCTCGAGCGCTAATCCAGTCTCCGCCGCGCAGCGCGCGACCTCGGGTGGCATCGCAAGCGCCAGCTCGGCGATCGCCTGGGCGTGATCAGCCCGTGGCAACGGAATACCGCCGGCGGCCATGTAGGCGTCTCCGATCGTCTTGATCTTCTCCACCCCGTGGCTGGCGGCGAGCGCATCCCAGCCCGCGAACACGCGGTCCAGCAACGCCACCACATCCGGCGCAGACAGCTGCTCAGACAGCGGCGTGAAGCCGACGATGTCCGCGAACAGCACGGTGACGTTCTCGCAGGCGTCCGCGATGACTCCCTCCTCCTCCTTCAGGCGCGCCGCCACAGGCTCGGGTAGGACGTTGAGGAGCAGGCGCTCGGACTTGGCCTGCTCGCCCTCGAGCGCGCGGTGCTCGCGGGCGAGCTCTGTAAGCGCTCGCTCCCGCGCCCGCACGAAGTACTGAAGCAGCACGTACGCGGTAGTCGCAGGGCCGAGAATGTTGAGCGCGAAGAATGCGACCACGACGCCGGTGGGAATGTTGGGCGCATCAGCGGCCAAGGCGGGATCGATCCCGGCGGACACCGCCACGAGCCCGACGAATGCAGCGAACCATGGGACAGACTGACGCGCGCCCACGAACAGCAGCGCGCCCAACGGCGACGTGACCGCCCACAGGGACACCCCGGAGGAGTTCTCGAAACCGCCCAGGCTCCACTGCAGGGCGAAGGGCAGCAGCAGGCTCATCCAAAGCTGGCTCATTCGGAATAGCCTGTAGCGGCGGGTCCGCGCGAAGGTGTAGATGCTGAGCGCCGAGGCGATCTGATAGACGAACGGAATGGCGGCCGACACCCACAGGCCGAGCGCGGCATAGGTCGCGACCCAGACGAACGCGAGGCTCGCCATCAACGTCGAGGACAGGACCAGAACGGCCTTGCGAACCTGAAGCTCCTCCGAGTCCGACGGCAGGACGCCGATCTCCGCCAGTCGCCGCAGCCAGCCGGGAAGCCGACGCCACGCCCGGCGAACCAGAAGCTCCCTCACACGGCGAGAATAAAGCCGCCACCGGGACGATCCCGGACCAGCCATGACCACGGACTACGCTCGTGGGGTGGATTTCACGATCGGACGGTGCAGCGGCGATGGGGATTGGAAAGAGCTCGAGACGATTACCGCCTCGAGTCCGGCGGCAGCCTTCAGCCATTGGGTTGACAACCAGGGCGGAGTAGAAGCGGGGCAGTACGGGGTACGAGCGAGCGACGCCGAGGCTTGGGAATCGTTGTTCCGGGTCGACGACGACGGCCTCCACCCCGTCGACGTCTTCTAGGGGTACGCTGGTCACATGCCGCCGCTGCTTGCGCCGGACAAGGCTCCGGCTGTGCCGCTTCGCGGTGAGCTGCGCTACGGCCTCGAGCTCGCGCGCCTCTTGGCCGATCCCAACTTCCGTCGTCCTCCGCGCCGAGGGAATAATCCGCCGGTGCTGCTCGTGCCCGGCTTCTTGGCCGGAGACCAGTCGCTGAGCGTGCTCGCCGGCTGGCTTCGCAGGCGCGGTTCGCGCACCGCGCGGGCCGGGATGCTGTTCAACGCCGACTGTGCGGAGCGCGCGGTGGGTCGGCTCGAGTCGCGCCTGCAGCGGGTCGCCGAGGACGCCGAGGGTCGCGTCGTTCTGATCGGGCAAAGCCGGGGCGGTGAGCTGGCGCGCGTGGCGGCCCTGCGCAACCCCGATCTGGTCAGCACGCTCGTGATGCTCGGCTCGCCGGTGCTCAACCCCCTCAGCGTTGGCCCGGCCGTCCTCGGGGCTGTCCGAACGGTTGCGCGCCTGGGCGACCTCGGCGTGCCCGGGATGCTGTCCGCCGAATGCGGCGACGGTCCGTGCTGCGCCGCATTCCGCGAGGATCTGCAGGCCCCGCTTCCACCGGCCGTGCGCGCCGTGTCGGTCTACTCGCGAAGCGACGGGATCGTCTCCTGGGAGGCGTGCCTGGATCCGTCCGCGAAGCACGTCGAGGTCGAATCGAGCCACGTTGGCATGTCCGTGAACACGCGGGTCTACCGCGTGCTCGCGAGGGTCCTCGACGAGGAGGGCGATCGGTGGACTGGATGAGCCCGATGGACGCGTCGTTCCTGCACATCGAGGGACCGTCGAACCCGATGCACATCGGCGGGGTGAGCATCTTCGAGGGTCCGGCCCCACGGTTCGAGCGATTCGAGGAGATGGTGGAGGGAAAGCTTGGCCTCGTCCCCCGCTATCGCCAGAAGGTTCGCTTCGTGCCGCTCGGCTTGGGCCGCCCGGTGTGGGTTGACGATCCCCACTTCAACCTCTCCTACCACCTGCGCCACACCGCCCTTCCGCCGCCGGGAAGCAACGAGCAGCTGCGCCGCACGGCCGCGCGGATCTTCGCCCAGCACCTGGACCGCAGCAAGCCGCTATGGGAGATCTGGATGGTCGAGGGCTTGGACGAGATCCGCTGGGCACTGCTTTCGAAGGTCCATCACTGCATGGTGGACGGCGTCTCTGCCACCGATCTGATGTCGGTCATGTTCGAGGCCGACGGCGCGCCGGCGAGGGCCGACTCGTGGGAGCCGGCGGCGGAGCCGAGCGACGCCGAGCTGGTCGTGCGCACCCTCACCCACCGCACCCTGAACCCGTCCGAGCAGCTGCGCAGCCTGCGCGCTGCGGCGCGGGCGCCGCGCGAGTCGCTTGCCCAGGCACGAGATGTGCTGCGCGGCATGACCTCGGCAGCGGGGATGGTCCGCCCGATGGGCAGCTCCTCGCTGACGGGCGCAGTGGGGCCGCATCGCACCTGGACCTGGGCGCATGTGCGCCTCAGCGACGTCAAGTCGGTGCGGACCGAGCTCGGTGGGACGGTCAACGACGTCGTGCTGACCATCGTCTCCGGCGGGTTGCGCGACCTGCTGGAGGCCCGCGGCGAGCCCGTTGCCAATCGCACCATCCGCACGCTCGTCCCCGTATCGGTCCGGCGACCCGGGGAGCGCGGCGCCTACAACAATCGCGTCTCGGCGATGTTCGCCGAGCTGCCGGTCGGCGTGGCCGACCCGGCTGCGCGTCTCGAGGCCGTGCGCTCGCAGATGGACGGCCTCAAGCAGTCAAAGCAGGCGGTCGCGGGCGACGTGCTCACCTCGCTCTCGGGCTTCGCCCCGCCGATGCTGCTGGCCCTCGGCGCTCGCCTCGCCGCGCGCTCGCCGTCGCTCGGCGTGCAGACCGGCATCACGAACGTGCCGGGGCCCCAACAGCCCCTGCACACGCTGGGACGGCGGCTGCTCGAATCGTTCCCCTTCGTCCCCGTGATCGGCAACGTGCGGATCTCGATCGCGATCTTCTCCTACGACGGCGGCCTCTACCTCGGGGTCACCGGGGATTACGACAGCTCCAGCGACATCGACATCCTCACCACCGGCGTGGAGCGTTCGATGCGAGAGTTGCTCGCACTGCTCCCCGCGCCGCCAATGATCGGAACGCAGGCGAAGCCGGAGAAGTCCCCCGCGCCCGATTCCAGGTAGCGATGAATCGAGCCGGCTACTCGGTCGTCGAGGGCCCCGGGGCTCAGTCGCGGCCGACTCGCTCCCAAACGAGCTTTGCGGTGCGCTCCACGCCCTGAAACGTCATCGGCTTGGTGCTCAGCGTGAGGAGGTCCCCGTCGAGCTCGGCGAATCGCACCTGGGCGTTGCCGATCCAGTTGGGAAACGATGAGATCTCGATGTGGTGGATCACGGTGTCCCGGTCGGCCAGCACTTCGAAGGGCCCTGAGTAGGAGAGGTAGCTGCTGATCGCCTCCGAGCGCTCCTCCTCGGTGCCGCCGAACACGTCCGGGTCGTGATACGGCGCCCGGTGGGCGGCCATGATCTCCACCGACATGTAGCCGTCGTGGTTGTAGAAGATGTAGCCGAGCGGCTTCTCGCCCAGCGGATCGATCGCCGAGCCATCGCTGGCGATGTTCTTCCAGGACCTCAATCTCCAGGTCCCGACCAGATCCTCGGCTTCCAAGCTCAGCCTCCCCTAAGTCGGTGTCCCGTGATCTTGACACGGCGACCGCGGGCCGGTTAGTTTCGCCTGGCAAGGGAGTGCTGCGGTGATCCCGAGCTCCAGGTGGGGCTACCGAAAGCCCTTGATCAGATCGGCGGCGCGCTCGGCGACCATCGTCGTCACCGCGTGCGTGTGACCGCGAACGAGCCGCGGGATCACCGACGCGTCGGCTACGCGGATCCCCTCAAGTCCGCGGACCCGCAGCTCGGCGTCGACCCGATCCAGCGCGCAGGTCGCCACGGGGTGTAGATGGTGTGCGCGTTCGCGCGGATCCACTCCGCGATGTCCTCGTCGCTTTGCGCTCCGCCTCCCGGGGCGCGCTCGGCCTCGAGCCAGCGTCACAGTGGACGAGCACCCGCGATGC
>DATFON010000054.1:0-15695 GCA_035265465.1 Solirubrobacterales bacterium
GCCGGCGCTCATCGTCGCACCCGACGACATCGCGGCGCGCGACCTGGCGCGCGACCTGCGCGCCTACCTGGCGCCGCGGCGAGTCCGGTACTACCCGTCGCGGGGCACCGGCTACGCCTCCCACCTTGCGCCGCCACCCCACCTGGTCGGCCTGCGTATCGCGGCGCTCGATGCCCTGAACGATGCGGGCGCCGTCGTGGTGGCGAGCGCAGTGGCCCTCGCCGAGGCCGTGCCCGACACGTCGCTTCGGCCCGCCGGGTTCACCCTTCGCCGCGGGGAGGAGGTCGACCTCGACGAGGTGGGCGACCGACTCGTGGAGGCCGGATACGAGCGGACGGACCAGGTGGAGGAGCGCGGGCAGTTCGCCATCCGGGGCGGAATCCTCGATGTCTTCGGAGCCACCGAGGACAGGGCCGCCCGGCTCGAGCTCTTCGGCGACGAGATCGAGCAGATCCGGGGGTTCTCCACCTTCACCCAGCGCTCCTTGGGCGACGAGGAGGCGATCGAGCTCTCACCCGCCGCCGAGCTGGGCGCGGAGTACCGGGAGCTGGCCGAGCTCGCGTTGGCTGAGAGCGAAGACGATCGGCCGGATCTGGCCGAGCTGTTGCCCCTCGACAGGTTCCGGGCACCGCTCGAGCTCATCCCGCCGGAGACAGCGGTGCTCATCGCCGCCGCCGGTGAGATGGAGGTGGCGCTTCGCGACCACTGGGAGGACGCGACCGCCGCCATGCATGACAGCGACGCGCGGCGCCTCTACGTGGACATCGCCGGTTTGCTGGAGGACCGCGCGTCCGTGCGGATCTCCGACTCCAATGCGGGCCAGGAGCTCTCGTTCCGCGCGCAGGCACCCAGCTCGGCCGCGCGCAGCATCGGCGAGGCCGAGAAGCAGCTCGAGCGCGAGCTGCGGTCGGGCTACCGCGTCGTGGTGGTGTTCGAGCACCGCGGCGAGGCCGAGCGCGCCCGCTACAACCTGCAGCGGCTGGACGCCGCGTTCCTCGACGGCGCCCCGCCGCCGGATGGACAGGCTCTCCTCTTCGCTGAGGCGGCGCTGTCCGACGGGTTCGTCTCGCCCGAGCTGAAGCTCGCGGTGATCCCGTTCCGGCGGTTGGTTCACCGCCGGCGAGCGGCCGCTCCGGCTCCGGCCCGCGGGCGCCTGGCCGCATTCACGGACCTGCGCGTGGGCGACCCCGTCGTCCATGAGGACCACGGCATCGCCCGGTTCGCCGGCTTCGAGACGAAGACGGTGGCCGCGGTCACGCGCGACTACCTGGAGCTCGAATACCGGGGCTCGGACCGTGTCTTCACCCCCACGGATCAGCTGGCGAAGATCACTCGCTATGTCGGAACCGGCGGCGAGCCCCCGCAGCTCTCGGCGCTTGGCTCCAAGCGCTGGGAGGGCGTCAAGGCCCGCGCCAGGCGCGCCGCGCGCGAGCTCGCCGGTGAGCTGCTGAACCTGTACGCCGAGCGCCGCACTCGGACCGGCCACGAGTTCCCCCCCGACGGCGAGTGGCAGATGGAGCTCGAGCGCGCGTTCCCGTACCGGGAGACCACCGATCAGCTCGAGGCGATCGAGGCGGTGAAGGCCGACATGGAGGCGGCGCGGCCGATGGACCGGTTGATCTGCGGCGACGTCGGCTACGGCAAGACCGAGGTCGCGCTGCGCGCCGCTCACAAGGCCATATCCGACGGCACGCAGGTGATGATGCTGGTCCCCACGACGATCCTCGCCCAGCAGCACCTTGGGACCTTCCGGGAGCGCCTGGCCGAGTTCCCAATCGAGGTGGAGATGGTCTCGCGGCTTCGGAAGCCGGCCGAGGTCCGCCAAACCCTCGCTCGCTTCGCCGGGGGCAAGGTGGACCTCCTCATCGGCACCCACCGCCTGCTGTCGCGCGACGTGCGGGCCCGCGAACTGGGTCTTCTGATCGTGGACGAGGAGCAGCGCTTCGGAGTGCGGCAGAAAGAGCTTCTGCGCCAGCTGAAGCTGAAGGTGGACGTGCTCTCCCTGTCGGCGACGCCGATCCCCCGGACCCTGCAGATGAGCCTCGCGGGCCTTCGGGACATCTCCGTGATCGAGACGCCGCCCGAGGGCCGTCGGCCGATCCGCACGTACGTCGGCCCGTACGACGAGGAGCTGGTGCGCCGGGCGATCGAGCGCGAGAAGGAGCGCGGCGGCCAGGCGTTCTTCCTGCACAACCGGATCGACACTCTGCACGAGACGGCCGAGCGGCTTCGCGCGCTGTGCCCCGATGTGCGCTTCGCCGAGGCCCACGGCCAGATGGACGAGACCGAGCTGGAGCGGGCGATGCTCGAGTTCCTGCGCGGTGATGCCGACTGCCTGGTCGCCACCACGATCATCGAGTCGGGCCTGGACATCCCGCAGGCCAACACACTGATCGTCGAGCGGGCCGACGAGCTTGGATTGGCGCAGGCGTACCAGATCCGCGGGCGGGTGGGCCGCTCCCGCGAGCGCGCCTACGCGTACCTGCACTACCCCTCCGCGGAGGCGCTGAGCCCGGAGGCCGGCGCTCGCCTGGCGACGCTGTCGGACTACACGGAGCTCGGATCCGGCTTCGCGATCGCGATGCGCGACCTGGAGCTCCGCGGCGCGGGCAACCTGCTGGGCGACGAGCAGTCCGGCCACGTCGCGGCGGTGGGATTTGAGCTGTACGTCTCGCTCCTGGACGACGCGGTCGAGGAGCTTCGCTCCGCGGACGGCGCCGGCAGGGTCGAGGCCGCTGTGCGCCTGGACGTGAACGTCGATGCCTACCTGCCCCCCGATTACATCCCGTTCGAGGCGGCCAAGATCGACGTCCACCGCAGGGTGTCGGGCGCCGGCGAGGTCGGCGCGCTCCGCGCCCTTCGCGACGAGCTTCGCGACCGGTTCGGCCCGGTGCCAGAGCCGGTGGAGAACCTGCTGGAGCTGCAGCGGGCCAGAATCGAGCTGGGCGCCCTGGGCGCACGGACCGTCGAGTTCCGCGGCGGACGCCTGTCGGCCACCCCGCTGGAGCTGGACGCGGCGGCCGTCGGACGACTGCGTGAGGGGATGCCGGAGGCGATGTACGAATCGCGGGTGAAGACGCTGTCGGTCCGGGTTCCCGACGAGCCGCCGGCGCGTCTCGCTGCCGTCTTAGGCCTGGCGGAGGCCGTGCGGGGCGCGGTGCGGGAGCCCGTCGCGGCCTGAACTGCGGTCAGGCGGCGAAGCCGCCGCAGGTGTGTGACTTAAGGGTCGCGTTAGCCCGTGTCGCTATTCTCCCGCCGTCGTGCCCAAGCCTAGGGACAGGAGGATCGTGGTCGCGGCCGTGCTGGCCGCGTTCCTGGTCGTGTTCTTCGTCATCGTGGCGATCGCCCAGGGGATCGGCGAGCCGAGCGTGCCCTCGGACGACGTCGCGGTCGTCGAGGATGCGCCCGATGGCCACATCTCGATCGACGAGTTCCAGACCGCGCTGAAGCAGACGGCGCTGGGACAGGGCATCACCAAGGTTCCCTCGCCCTCGGACCCGCAATACGCGACCATCCGCGATACCGCCCTGTCGAATCTGCTGACCTCGCGCTGGATCGCGGGGGAGGCCGAGGAGCGCGGCATCACCGTCTCCGACACCGAGATCGACAACTACATCAAGCAGCAGTTCGGTGGCCAGTTTCAACAGGCCGCGAAGCAGGCCGGATTCACCGAGACCGAGGCGAAGGATCAGGTACGACTGATCCTGCTCGGGCAGGAGCTCCAGAAGGCAGTCGTGGGAACGGGAACGCCGAGCGTCCCGCAGGAGCTGGTCCAGAACTTCTACGACGCGAACAAGGCGCAGTTCACCCAGCCCGAGACCCGCGACGTTCGCCAGATCGTCAACAAGGACCAGGCAAAGGTGGAGCAGGCCAAGGCGGCCCTGGAGAAGGACGACTCGCCCGCGAGCTGGAAGAAGGTTGCCGCCAGGTTCTCCACCGACCAGGCGACGAAGTCCAACGGCGGCCTCCGGCAGGGCGTCGCCCAGGGCCAGAGCGAGCCCGCGCTGGACGACCTGATCTTCGCGGCGCCCACCGGAGAGCTGGTGGGACCGATCAAGGGGCAGGCAGGCTTTTACCTGATCGAGGTCGAGAAGGTGACCCCGGCATCCGTCACTCCGCTGGCCAAGATCGAGAGCCAGATCAAGCAGCAGCTGGCCCAGGGCCTGCAGCAGGAGGCGGCGACCACCGCCCAGCAGAGCATCACGAGCAAGTGGTCCTCGCGTACGTTCTGCGCGAGTGGATACGTAGTTGAGCAATGCGAGAACTTCACGCCGCCGACGCAGGCGTCCCAGGGTGCGCCGCCCGTGTTGTCGAGCGGCGCCGTCCAGCCGGGCGAGACGACGGTGTTCCCTGGCCAGGCACCCGCAGCCCTGCCGCAGGGTCCGCAGTACCCGGCCGCCAAGGCACCCTCCGTGATCGGGCCGGGCGGAGCGCCGACGCCGCCGCCAGGCACCGCGCCGCCAGGCACCGCGCCGCCCTCAGGCACGGCGCCGCCCCCGGGCGGCTGATCCGGCGGCTCGGATGAGTGAGGGGCCCAGGCGGTCAGCCGCCGAGGGCGATGTCGCCGCCGCACTCGTGCGGCTGGACGAGATCACGCGCAGGCTGCGGCGTGAGTGCCCCTGGGATCGTGAGCAGGACGAGCGCTCGATCGTCCCGCACACCGTCGAGGAGGCGTACGAGCTCGCCGACGCGGCGGCGAGTGGCGACGACACCAAGCTTCTCGATGAGCTCGGCGACGTGCTGTTCCAAATTCACTTCCTGGCCCTGCTGCTGGAGGAGCGCGGTGCGGGCAACCTGGCCGACGTCGCGGAGTCCATGTCGCAGAAGCTGATCCGCCGCCACCCGCACGTGTTCGGCGAGACCGAAGCCAGGACGGCCGGGGAGGTGCTGAGGAACTGGGACCGCATCAAGCGAGAGGAGGAGGGCCGGGGCGCCGACGATCCGTTCGCCGACGTCCCCGAGAATCTCCCGGCGCTTCTGTACGCGCGAAAGATGCAACGTCGCGCCGCCAGCGCCGGCCTGCGGGGCGAGGAGGCGCCGGAGCGGCTCTCCGATTCCGACCTGCGAGATGAGGCGGAGCGCTGGGTGGGCGAGGCCCTTTTTGCTCTCGTGGACGTCGCTCGCCGGATGCGAGTGGATCCCGAGCTGGCCCTGAGAGCCGCGGCGCAACGCTTCCGCGACGCCACGCCTACGTAGACTTCCGCCGCCATGCCCACGATCGAGCGCATCCACGCCCGCCAGATCCTCGACTCCCGGGGCAACCCGACAGTCGAGGTGGAGGTATCGCTGGACACCGGCGCGGTGGGGCGTGCCGCCGTGCCGTCGGGCGCCTCGACCGGTGAGTTCGAGGCCACGGAGTTGCGCGACGGCGGGGAGGAGTGGGCCGGCAAGGGAGTCTCACGGGCCGTCGGCAACGTAAACGACGAGATCGCGCGGGCGCTGACGGGTGCGCGAGCGACCGAGCAGGGGGCGATCGACCGCACCCTGATCGACCTCGATGGCACGCCCAACAAGTCCCGCCTTGGCGCCAACTCGATCCTGGGGGTCTCGCTGGCCGTGGCGAAGGCGGCCGCTGCCGAAGCCGGTGAGCCGCTCTACCTGTTCCTCGGCGGCACGGCGGAGACGACGCTTCCGGTTCCGATGATGAACGTGCTGAACGGCGGCGCCCATGCAGACAACAAGGTCGATTTCCAGGAGTTCATGGTCGTTCCGGCCGGTGCGTCGACCTTCGCCGACGGATTGCGGATGGGCGTCGAGGTCTTCCACGCTCTCAAGGGGACGCTCAAGTCCCGCGGCATGGGGACGACCGTGGGCGACGAGGGCGGCTTCGCCCCCGACCTGGAGTCGAACGAGGCGGCGCTCGAGGTCCTGATGACCGGTATCGAGGCCGCCGGCTACGAGCCCGGCAAGGAGGCCTTCATCGCCCTGGACCCGGCGACGAGCGAGCTGTTCCAGGACGGCTCCTACGTCTTGGAGCATGAGGGCCGGTCCCTCTCCCCAGACGAGCTGGCCGACTACTGGGCGGGGATCTGCGAGCGCTATCCCGTCGTGTCGCTCGAGGACGGGATGGACGAGGAGGACTGCGACGGCTGGAAGACGCTGACCGAGCGACTCGGCGCCAGCGTGCAGCTCGTCGGCGACGACCTGTTCGTGACCAATCCCGAGCGCCTGCGCCGCGGAATCGAGGAGGGCGTGGGCAACTCGGTCCTGGTGAAGCTGAACCAGATCGGAACCCTCACCGAGACGCTGGAGACCATCGCGATCGCCCGGGATGCCGGCTACACCACGGTCATCTCCCACCGCTCGGGCGAGACCGAGGACACGACGATCGCCGACATCGCGGTCGCCACGGGCGCCGGGCAGATCAAGACCGGGGCGCCCTCGCGCTCAGATCGCGTGGCGAAGTACAACCAGCTGCTGCGGATCGAGGAGGAGCTTGGGGGGCGCGCCACCTATCCCGGGATCGGGGCGTTCGCCGGAAGGTAGAAGGCCCCGGCCGCCGAACCATGCAGCGTGAGCCCTCGCGCGTACCGCGTATCCCCGCGCCGGCAGCGGGGTCGGTCCACTCGGATCCATTGGGACCGGCTGGGTCGGATCGCGTTGGTCCTGGTGTTCTTCGCGATCGTGTACTCCTACATCAGCCCGGCGATGAACTTCCTGGACGCCTGGCGCGGCTCGCACGACACCGACGCCCAGCTTCAATCGCTCCGGCAGGAGCAGAAGCACCTCGCCGCCAAGGCCGATTCGCTGAAGGACCCCAACGCGGCTGCCGAGGAGGCGCGAAAGGTGGGCATGGTGGTCGAGGGCGAGCGCTCCTTCGTCGTCAAGGGCCTGCCGCACTGAGAGCACGCCGGGCGTCCCGCTCGCCGGACCGCATCGAATGAGCGCGGCCCTGGCGTTCGTCACCGCCCCGGCGAGCGACCGCACTCTGGCCGCCGGCGACTACCTGATCGGCGTGGTCGAGCTCGCGGCCGTGGTGGGCGCACTCGCCCTTGGCGCCTACCGGGTGCGTGCGCTGCTCCTGCCAGCCTGGTCGGGGGCGCCGGCGCGTCTGGTGGAAATCGTTCTGGGCGTGGCCGCGCTGGTCTGGCTGTCCGAGGCCCTGGGGATATTCGGCGGCTTCGAGGAGTACGCCGTTCTGGGGACGGTGATCGCGGTGGGCGTTGCGGCCGGAGTGATCGCGGGACGGCTGCGGGCGAGCCGCGCCACCGCAGGCTCCGTGCCACCCCCGTCGCCTGGATCGTGGAATGTCGCCAAGGTCATCGCCGTGGTGGCATGCGCGGCGCTCGCCGCGGGATGGATGGTCCCGACGCTTGGCACGTTCGCTGCGGGAATGGACCGGGCCGACAGCCTCTGGTACCACATGCCGCTCGCGGCGAAGTTCGTCCAGACGGGCTACCTGGGGCACATCTACTTCTTCGACCCGATCTTCCTGGCGTCGTTCTATCCAGCGAACTCCGAGGTCGTCCACGCGGTGCCGATCCTGTTCTTCGCCCGGGACATCGTCTCGCCGGTGATGAGCCTGGGCTGGCTGGCAATGGCCCTGCTGGCGTCGTATTGCATCGGGAGGCCTTACGGCCTCGGGCCGCAGGCGCTGGTTGGCGCGTCGATCGCACTGGGATCCCAATCGCTGGTGGAGTTCCAGGCGGGCGAAGCCCTGAACGACATCACGGGCGTGACATTCGTCCTGGCAGCGGTCGCGATCCTGGTGAACGGTTACGCGGCGGCCTGGGCCGGGCGTGCCCCGGACGAGCGGCCCTCCACCATTTCGGTCACAGGACGTGAGATCGCCCCCGCCGCGCTCGCCGTCGCCGGCGTGGCGGCTGGGTTTGCCGCCGGCGTCAAGCTGTCTTTTCTGGCGCCCGTTGCTGCGCTGACTGTCGGCGTCATCCTCATCGCCCCGCACCTGACCCGCCTGCGGGCCACGCTGGTCTTCGGGATCCCAATGCTCGCTGCCGGTGGGTACTGGTACCTGCGAAACCTGATCGCCGTCGGCAACCCGATTCCGTACGTCGGATCGGTCGGCCCGATCTCGCTGCCGGCGCCGGTCAGGGACTTCCAGCTCCGCCCCGACTTCGCCGTCGTCCACTACTGGAACGACACCGGCGTCTGGGAGCACTGGTTCGCACCGGGTCTGCACGAGTCGTTCGGGACGCTGTGGCCGGCGGCCCTGATCGGGATGCTCGCGACAGCGATCTACGCGATCTGGCGCGGCGGCGAGCCCATACTGCGCCTGCTCGGCGCGTTCGTGGTCGTAACCACCGTCGCCTACGTCTTCACGCCGCTCACCGCGGCCGGCGAGCAGGGCGAGCCCATCTCGTTCGTGTGGAACGTGCGCTACCTGGCACCGGCGGTGGCCGTGGGTCTTGCGATCCTGCCCTGCCTGCCGGCCGCGCGGGCGACGGCGAGGCGTCGCGTCGCGGTTCTGGCGGCGCTGACGATCGCGCTCGCCTTCACGGTGGGGTCGCTGGTGCAGTGGAAGCAGGGGCACACGAAGGGGGCGATCGCCGCCGGCGTGCTCGTCATCGCCCTGGCCGCCGCGATCGCTTTTGTCCACTGGCGGGGATGGCTCGTCGGTGCGGGCCGCGCCTGGCGCGCGGTCTTGGGCGTCATCGCGCTCGCGCTCGTCGTCGGCGCCGGATACGTGGGGGAGCGGCACTACCTGGAGCATCGCTACGAGGACACGGGCGCCGGGCAGGATCTCGCTTCCGCCCTTCGCTGGTCGCGCGACATCCGCGATGCCCGAATCGCGGTCGCCGGGATTCGCGGGGTCTTCACGCAGTACCCCTTCTACGGCACCGATGTCTCCAACGAGGTCCAGTGGCTCGGCAAGCGCGGGCCGCACGACGCGTACAACCGCATCCCCAACTGCCAGGAGTGGCGCCGTGCGGTCGACGCCGGCGACTACACGCACGTCGTGACGACGTTCGACCCCTACTTCCCGGGGACGAAGCAGAATTCGCCCGAGGGCCGCTGGACACAGTCGGACCCCCACGCCCACATCGTGCTGAGCGACGGTCCGGTCCGGGTATTCGAGCTGCGCGGGCCGCTCGACCCGGCCGGGTGCAAGGGACAGAAGCCCCTGAGCGAGGCGCAGCTCCACAGCGTCCCGAATCTCAACTCCACCCTGAAGAACTCGGATTGAGGCGTAGAGCGCACCCTTAGGGAAGGGGCAATACGCTCCCGCGATGCTCGGCGTCTACGCCTCGGCTGCCGCCATCCTGGTCGCCTCGCTGGTGCTCGGCAGGGCCCTTCTGCACGTCGTTGGCCTGAGCGTCCACACGTGGCTCGGCGGGGTGGTCGGGTTCGCGGCGCTCACGATCGCCTGCCCGTTGCTGATCCGCCTTCCGGGCCGCGGGATCACCGTTGCGATCCTGCTCGCACTCATCACGATCGCCGCGATGTTCTACCTGTGGCGGGAGGATCGCGGCGGGCGGCTCCTGGCCCGGCGTTCCCCCGCGTCCCGGCCGCACAGCGACCACCCGGAGCTCCAGGCTCCAGGAGAGGGGCAGCCGGAATCCAGCTGGGCGCTGGGGGTCCTTGTGGTCCTGATCGTCCTGGTCGCGGCGTCTCTGCCCTTTGCGTTCAACGAGCGCGACGGGGTCCTGGGCGAGGGCATCTACACCAACGATCAGGCGGCGCAGCTGTACTGGACGGACTGGCTGCAGCACGGGGTCGGGCCCGAGCCCAACGCGGTGCGCTTCGGCTATCCGACGGGGCCGCAGTCGGTCTCGGCGACGGTCGCCGAGGCAACCGACACCAGCCTGCTCGACTCGTTCAACGGCCTCCTCCTGGTCATCCCGGTGTTGACGGCACTCACGGCCCTGGGGGTCATGGGATCGCTCTCGCCGCCGCGGCGCGTGATCGCCGCCTCGCTGACGGCCATCCCCTACCTGGCTGCATCCTTCCTCTCCCAGAGCGCCTTCAAGGAGACGGCGATGGCGCTGCTGGTGCTGGCCTTCGCGGTGACGCTTCGCGATCTCGCGTTCCTCAACCGCAATCCGGACTACGGAGGCGGGTCACACCCCCGCCGGGCGCTGATCGTCGTTCTGATCCTGCTGGCGGCCTCGAGCCTTTTCGTCTACAGCATCCCCGGCCTTGTCTGGTTCGCGCTGGGATTGCCGATCTGGCTGGCCCTCGAGCTCCTCACCGGAGGTCTGCGGGCCGACCTCGAGGCGGCACGCGGTGCCATGCGGCGCCATCGGCGGGCGGTGGTCGTGATCGGCGTCATCATCGTCGCGGTCGCGGCGTTCTCGGCGTCGCAGCTCTCCGGGTTCGTCGACCAGGTCGGGAAGGTCCAGGCGTCTGCCGGGAGGCTCACGTCACCGGTGTTCCCGGGGGAGGCGCTCGGGATCTGGCCCGAGGGGGACTTCCGAATCGTTCGCGGCGACGTCGACGGTGCCTATCTGGCGGTGGCGCTCGGGCTCTTGGGCGCGGCCATCGGCGGGCTGGCCGCGTTACGCCGCCGGGACTGGGGCCTCATCGCGATGGGCGCGAGCACGGTGATCGTCTACATCGGCGCGCGTCTGTTCGCCTCGATCTACGTGGAGGCCAAGGCGCTCGCCGTGATGTCCCCCCTTGTGGTGATGGCCATGCTGCTCGGCCTGCTGGCGCCCAACTGGGTGCCCGACGGGTCGCGGGAGCCGGTTGTCCCGCGGGACTCCGAGCCGCCGGACCGGGGAGGTCGTTCACGCCCAAGCCGGCTGACGATCGCCCGCTACGCGCTGGGCGGCATCGTCGCCGTCGCGCTGGCCGCGTCGGCCTTCCTGGCGCTACGTGCGGCTCCGGCGGGCTTCGACCAGCGCGGCGCCGAGCTCGAGAACCTCTCCGGGTTGATCCCGAACGACTCCGTCGTGTTCTTCGGCGTCGACCGCTTCTCGGGGTACTGGTTGCGCGGGACGCTGATGAAGAGCCCCGGCGGCTACGTCCCGGCGGCGGTCAAGGCGCGACCGAGCAAGGTCTGGGAGCAGGGCCGGCCGATGGACTTCGACACCCTGCCGGGCCCCCGCCTGGACGAGTTCGACTACGCGATCACGACCCGGGCCGGGTACCAGAGCACAGCGCCGTCCAACTTCAAGCCGGTCGCGCGCACGGCGTCCTTCGTCCTGTGGAAGCGCACCGGGCCCAGCCCGCCGCTTCGGATCATCGACAAGCCGGCCACCCCAGGCCGCATCGTCGCCTGTCCCGACGGTCCCAGCCACGGCCTCGCCGGACGGCAGGGCACAGCGACCGTGCTGGATCGGCCGGTCGTTCGCCACCAGAAGGCGTGGAGCCCCACCTGGCACTTCGACGCGCCCGGCACCGCCATCATGCGAATGCAGCTGCCGCGCGGTCATTGGGACCTGTCGCTTCAGTACGACAGCCAGGTGTCCCTTGTCGTCTCGGCGGGCGGCCGCAGCTTCACACTGCCCCCCTCCCTGGACGGGATGTATCTCTCGGAGCAGGGCCAGGCCTCGTACTGGCGGGCTGGGAACCTGCGGTCGAAGGGCGAACGCGTGAAGGTCACCGTCAGCGCGCAGGAGCCGAGCGACTTCCAGCGCCTGGTCGGGGTCCGGCGCCAGGTATGGCTCGGCTCGATTGCGGCGACGCACGGAGACTCCAGGACAATCCCCCTGCACGACACCTGCAACCGATTCGTCGACCATTTCGTTCTCCGCGGGGGCAAGACGGCAGGTGGCGCCGCGTCCCCCAGCGGCTGAGAGCGCTCCGCTAGCTTCCGGTGCCGATGTCCGCCAACGAACCAGTCCAACTCCCCACCGTCCTGCGCGGCGACGACGGCCGCCCGGTGGCCAAGCCGCCGCCAGTCCTGTTCGTGGGTGGCACCGGGCGCAGCGGCACGCACGTGCTCGCCAAGCTGCTCGGCAAGCACTCCAAGATGGCGCTTGTGCCCGTTGAGGTCCGTTTCCACGTGGAGTCGAGCGGCTATCCGGGCCTGCTGTCGGGCGCCGTCACCAAGGAGCAGTTCGTGAAGCGCCTGCGGGGCTTTTGGTGGCGCGGCTTCCAGACGCGCCGGATGCGCGGGCTCTACAGGTTCGTGCCCGAGGAGCGGTTCGAGCGCGCGGTCGGAGTCTTCGAGACGGCATTCGACGACGACCCCGATGCGGCCTGCCGCGAACTCTTCTACGACCTGCTGGGCGTGAGGCTCGAGCGGGCCAACGCGCAGAGCCTGGTCGAGCAGAGCTGCGACACGGTCGCCCAGGGCGCGACGCTCGCCCGGCTGTTCCCAGAGGCGAAGTTCGCCCACGTGGTCCGAGACGGGCGTGACGCGTCGGCGTCGCGGGTCGGCCAGACCCGGGGCCTCGTCTACCCGCGGACTCGACGCCAGGGGCTCGAATGGTGGGAGGAGCGCATCCGAACGATCGACGCCGGAGCGCGCGCGATCCCGCGCGACCGCCTGATGACGGTGAGCCTGGACGAGCTCCTGCTGCTGGGCCACCACCACGGTCTCCGACCCATCTGCCGCTATGTCCGCATCTACCCTCAGCCGAAGATGAAGAAGTTCTTCCGCCGCAAGATGACCACGGAGCTCGCGCACTCCGAGCGCTGGCGCGCCGGGCTCAGCGATCGCCGCGCGGCCGAGCTCGAGCGCGCCTACGACGAGATCGTCGCGGGCCTCGAGGCCGACGGTGTGGCGTGCGCCCCGCTCCTTCGGCGCACCCTTGACCGCTCGCGGGGCTTGAGCTCGGACGGCGGGTTCACGGCCTTCCTGGCCGGCGACGGGAGCCCACTCCAGGTGCCGAAGTGAGCGGTCCCGCGGACCTCGTCTTCGTCGGCGGGACCGGGCGCAGCGGGACCACCGTGCTCGCCGATCTCCTCGGCCGCCACTCCCGATTCGCCGGCGTGCCGATCGAATGCCGGTTTCACTGCAACCCGACCGGGCTCGCGGACGTCGTCGGTGGGCGGGCGACTCCGGAGGAGTTCGTGCGAAAGCTTCGGACGTACTGGTGGCATCGCGTTCGGGTTGGCTCGAAACCAGCCTCGCCCGGTCCTGCCGGGCGCCGTGGGCTGGTTTCTCGCGCGCTCGCCCTCCCGGCTCGCTCGCGCGTCATCGTGCCCACCGGGATCGCCGGCAGGGCCCGCTACGGCGCCTTTCGGGCGCGACAGCGCCTTGGGCTGGGAGCAGGAGGCGACGAGGCGAGGGTCCGCGGCCTGCATCAGATCATCGGCCGCGACCGCTTCGACAAGGCGGTGGCGCGGTTCCAGGAAGCGCACGAGCGCGACCTGGTTCAGGCCTCGCGCGATCTCTTCTACGACCTGCTCGCCCCCCTTCGCGAGAGGTCGGGTAAGGCGGCCCTGGTCGAGATGAGCACGTTCACGATCGCGGCGGCGCCCGAGCTCGCGCGAATCTTTCCCGAGGCCCGCTTCGTGCACAGCATCCGCGACGGACGCGATTCGGGAGTATCGAAGACGCTCCTGCGCGAGAAGGCCCATCACCCCACCGATGCGATCACGGGGATCGACTTCTGGGCCGACCGGCTGCGCCGGGCGGACCTCGGGGTCAAGGGGCTTTCGACCGGCGAGATGGAGCGACTGCATCTCATCAGCCTGGACGAGCTCGTCTGGGCCGACCGGGAGCGCACCTACGTGGACCTTCTCGAGTTCGTCGGCGTTGAGGACGAGTCGGACATGCGCGAGTTCTTCGAGACCCGGATGACGGCGGAGGCGGCCAACCGTGGACGCTGGCGCGACGGGCTCGACACCGCCGAGCAGCGCGAGGTGACGGCGCACTACGAGGCGACGCTGACGAGGCTCGAGCGCGAGGACTACCACTGCGCCCAGCTCTTGCGACGCACGTACGAGCGCACTCTCGTCTCGCAGCCGTGACGTTGGCCGAGCGCGCCGCGGTCATGTTCGTCGGCGGCACGCCCTTCAGCGGCGCCGACGCCGTCGCCGGAGTCCTCGGCGCGCACGGGGACGTGGCCGCCGTACCGGTACCGGCCCGTTTCCACAGCGACCCCTGGGGCATTCCCGCACTCCTCAACGGTCGGACCGGCCTGGAGGACTTCGTCACGCACCTCCGCGCGCCCGAGGTCGCCGAGCTCGTTCCACCAGACACGCTGGACGCCGCGATCGCCGCGCTTCGTGAGACCTACCACGCCGATCCGCTCGAGTCGTGCCGAGCGCTCTTTTGGGCCCTCATGCCCGTGATCGCCGGTCGCGACGGCGCCCGGCTGCTCGTGGATGCGAGCCCGGGCAATCTCACGGAGGCCCAGACTCTGGTGCGGCTGGTGCCGCATGCACGGTTCGTCCACGTGGCCCGCGACGGCCGCGACGTCGCGGCCGCGACGTGCGAGTCCGATTCCGGGCCCCGCCGGATGGCGCCGGCGCTTGAGTGGTGGGCCGGTGGCCTACGGGAGATCGAGCGCGGCTTCAGGGGCGAGGAGGACGGTGCCCCGTACGCGATCCCCGACGAGCGCTTCGCGACGGTCGTCCTCGATGAGCTGGCGTCGAGCGATCGCGAGGCGACGTACCGGGGGCTGCTGGACATCCTCTCTCTGGACGAGGATGAGCGCATGCGATCGGCAGCCGACACACACCTGGAGGCCGCCACGACCGGCCGGGGCCGGTGGCACAAGCATGCCCGGGGACCGGGCGCCTGGTGGCTCTCGCGCCGTTACGCGCGGACGTTGGGCGAGCTCGAGGCGGAGGGAAACCACGCAGCGCCGCCGTTGATCACGGCCTACGGGCGGCTGGGCTGATGCCGTCGCGGCACAGGATCATGTTCGTGTCGTCGAACGGCACCGGGCTGGGCCACCTGACGCGCTCGATGGCGATCGCCCGCCGACTCGACCCCGGGATCGAGTCCATGTTCGTGACGCTCTCGCGCGCCGCGCCAGTCGTGCGCGACATGGGATTCCCGGTCGAGTACATGGCGTCCCACGGCAGCCCGGCGGCCGGCAGCGACTGGCGCTGGTCGCGGCGCATGGCCGCCCGTCTGAGCGCCGCGATCGTCGAAGCCCAACCGCGGGTCCTCGTCTTCGACGGCATCCTGCCGTACGACCCGTTGTTGGCCGCGATGAAGCGGGTGCCGGTCACGGTCTGGTGCCGGCGGGCAATGTGGCAACCCGGGGCGGGCACCGCGCCGCTGACTCGCAGCGACCTCTTCGACGCCATCCTGGAGCCGGGGGAGTTCGCGGCCGCCGAGGATGCCGGTCCGACAAGCGCCCGGCGTGATGAGGCACACCAGGTGGCGCCGATCGTCTTCCTGGACGACTCCGAGGTCCTGCCGCGCGCCGAGGCCGAGCGCGAGCTCGGCCTCGAGCGGGGCAAGCCCGCGATCCTGGTGCAGCTTGGCCAGGGCGAGGAGGTCGCCGCCGCCACCGACCGCTGCCTGCGCGCGCTGGCCGCCAGAGACGACGTCCAGGTGGCTGCGGCGTCGTCGGCGATCGCGGGGCTGCTGGACGTCCCGGCGGGGATCGTCCACATGCGCTCGGCCTACCCGATGAGCCGCTACTACGCGGCCTTCGACGGCGCGGTCGCGGCCGCGGGCTACAACGCCTTCCACGAGCTCGTCCGCTTCGGCGTCCCGACGGTCTTCGTCCCGATGCGCCGGGCGACCGACGACCAGGCGGCGCGAGCCGGCTACGCCGAGGGAGCGGGAGTGGGACTAGCAGTGGAGGGACCAGGCGATGAGCGCATAGAGCAACGCCTGGGCGAGCTGCTCGATCCCGACCGCCGAGGGGCGATGAGGGAGA
>DATFON010000055.1:0-4105 GCA_035265465.1 Solirubrobacterales bacterium
TCTTCGAGCTTCCAACCAGCTCGATGATCTTGACAACCGCCACTCTCTCCTCCTGTTCGTCGGCTGAATGAAACGGCGCTAAAGGTGTTCTATCCGGAATCCGATCCCCAGGCAAGCAGCTGAGCTCGCGAGACGCCCTCCAGGAGCGCCGCGCGCTGCCACGGACTCGCCGTACTCGCCGCGGGAGTTGGGGCGGGAGCCGTGTCGGCAAGGAACTGCTCGACCGCGGCGACGACCGCCGCCGCCTCGGCCTCGGAGGCCCCCTGGGTGAGCAAGCGGATGTTGGGCCTGGGAGGCCTGCGCTCACCGTTCCTAGACATCGACGCCCACTCTAACCTCGGCGCCGTGGCGAAGGTTCCGGTCCTCGACGGCGAGGCGGTCATGGCGGCCGTCGAGCCGTCTCTTGCGATCGAACGCGTACGCCTGGCGTTCGAGCGATACGCCAACGGCGAATGGGTGATGCCGGCCAAGGTCTACCTCGACTCGCCTCCGAACGGCGACTTCCGGGCGATGCCCGCACGCGGCGAGGGCTTCGCGTCGCTCAAGTGGGTGACGTCGTTCCCCGGCAACTCAGCCCGCGGCCTGCCCGTCGTGACCGGAGCGTTGCTGCTGTCGGACGCCGGCACCGGCGAGCTCGCTGCGGTCATGGAGTGTGCCGCGATCACGTCGCTGCGGACGGGCGCGGCCGCGGCCCTGTCGGCGCAGGTCCTCGCGGTGCCGGAGGCGCGCTCCGTCGGAATCGTCGGGTCGGGCGTGAACGGTGCCTGGGCGGGCCGTTGCCTCGCGGCCGCGGGCTACGGCTCAGGGGTGTGCTCGGACGTGCGGTCCCAGGCGGCCGAGGCGCTCGCGGAAGAGCTTGGCTGGCGGACCGGCGATCGCGCCGAGGCCGCGGCCCAGGACGTGGTCGCGACCGTGACCCCGGGAATTCAGCCCGTGATCGTCGAATCGGATCTGCGCCCCGGCCAGCATCTGGCCGCGTTGGGCGCCGACGCCAAGGGCAAGGCCGAGCTCGAGCTTGCGGCGCTCCAGCGCTGCCGTCTCTTCTGCGACGAGTGGGCGCAGGCGGCGGCCGGCGGTGAGCTGTCCGGCGGCGTAGCCGCGGGGCAAGTGAGCCGGAAGGACGTGACGCAGCTCGGCGACGTGATCCTGGGCCGCGCCGAGGGGCGGCGATCGAACGATGAGATCACGCTTTTCGACTCCACCGGCCTCGCGATCCAGGACCTGGGGATCGCGATCGCGGTGTACGAGGCGTGGCGGGAGGGCCGGATCTCCGCGGAGATCGTGTCGCTCTAGTCCTTCTTCTCCTGCCCGGGCGGGGGCTTCTCGTGCTTCGGGGGCTTCTCGTCCTTGGGGGGCTTTTCCTCGTCCTTGGAGGGCTTCTCCTCGGGCGCAGGGACGGCCTCGGTCGTGGGCGGGGCCTCCTCGGTCGTGCTGGTTGTCGTGGCGGTGCTGGTCGAGGTGGACGTCGAGGTCGTGGTCGGCGACGGCGACGGCTTCGCCGTCTTGTCCCCAGCGCCCGCGGACGGCGTGCCGTCCGAGCCGCCTCCGGCAAGCGCCACGGCGACCAGGATTCCGGCAAGCGCCAGCACCGCGAGGGCGGCGAGCACCCGCTTCGCGTTTACCTCGATCACCTTGGAGCCAGACGAGCCGGAGGCCGCGCCCAGCGGGATCGTGGCCGTCGTGGCACGTTGCTCGTAGGTCTCCAGCAGCCCCAGGGCCTGCGTTGCCGAAGCCGGCCGCTCCTGCGGGTCGGTGGCGGTGAGCCGATCGATCAGGGCCTCGAGCTGTGGCGCCACCCCGCCGGCCAGGCATTCGGCCAGCACCACTCCCAGCGCGTACAGGTCGGATCGCTCGGTCGCCGGCCTTCCCGCGAGGATCTCCGGCGCCATGTACTTGAGCGTTCCGATCACCTCGCCCGTCCCGGTGAGCTGCGTCGCATCCTCTGGCTGAGCGATCCCGAAGTCGGTCAGGTGCGCACGGCCGGCGCCGTCAAGCAACACATTGGATGGCTTTACGTCCCGGTGGACCACACCGGCCGCGTGGATCGCGGCGAGAGCTCCCAGCAGCTCGCGGGCGAGACGGTCCGGGTCCACCTCGCCGGCCTGGTCGGCAGCAATCTGATCGGCGAGCGTGCCGCCGGGGATGTGCTCCATCACGATGTACGGCCGTTCCGTCTCTCCGGAGTAGTCGAAGATGCGGACGAGGTTCGGATCCGAGAGCCGGGCGGCGACCCGCGCCTCGCGCCGAAACCGCGCGGTGTAGGACGGGTTGTCGGCGAGCACGTCGGAGAGGACCTTCACCGCGACGTCGCGGTCGAGCTGAGTGTCGCGCGCGAGCCACACGGTCGCCATCCCGCCCGTCGCGATTCGGCGCTCCAGCCGGTAGCGGTCGCCGAGCACCGCCCCCGGCCCGAATGCGCTCGTGCCGCCCTCAGCGCTCATCGCGTTCCCGGATCAGCTCTGGCGCGGCAGGGTCTGCGTCGCAGTGTCCGGGTCGCCCCCGGGGTCGGCGGTTTCCGGCGGGGTCGGCGTCGCGCGAGGCTGGTCGGTCGACCGAAGCGTGATCACGAGGGAGATCCGTGCTCTGCTGAGGATCGCTCCAGCCGCGAGCACGATGGTCGCTGCGAGAGCGATCCAGGCTCCAACCTCGAGGCCGGAGCCCTGAGCCGCGGGAGAATGGTTCACGAGCGCGACCACGACGATGACAAGGGCTGCGCCGCCGAGGACCGGAAGCCAGCGCTGCGGCACCAGGACCCTGTCCTCACCGGTCCGGCGCAACGGGATCACAGCACCAAGAGCGGCCACCCCGATCGCCGCCAGCACGAGATCCCACACCTCGAACACCGTCCAGGCGCTGCGCCCGGGTTCGTACCAGTTCAGGAAGAGACTGACGACGAGGGCGATCGCGCCCAGGACGACGAGCGCCTGCCCTCCGTTGATCCGCTCGGGCATCGATCACCTCCTACCCGAATCGCCCAGGCATACGACCCTCAGGCTACGAACCTCGGCCCGCGAGTGCGTCACCGCTCGAGTCGGCGGGCAACCGCCTTCAGGGTCCTCTCGACGTGTTTGGGGTCGTAGCGAACCTGCCGGTGGGTGAACCGCAGCGGAGTGAGCCCCGCTGATGTGTGAGCCTGATCTCGCAGACGATCCCTTGCCTGCTCTTGTGGGGTTCGGCGGTAGCGAAGGCCGTCCGTTTCCACGACCAGGCCGAGACCGGGCCAGTAGAAGTCGACCCTGAATCCGTTGACGTGGTTCTGCGTCCGTGGCGGGGCGAGCCCGGCACGTGCGGCGATCGCAGGAAATGCCGCTCCAGCTCGGTGTCGGTGAGCACGAACGTACCGCGATCGAGAATGGCCCTGAGAGGGCCCGTACCGCGCTGACCCTTGCGCGCGTCCAGCGCCCTTCTCAGTCGAGGGGGGTCGACCAGGTCCAGCTTGTCGGCCTCGTTGATGGCCGCCTCGAGCGGCCCGGCCGGAACGCACGTGTCCAGGTCAATAAGGGTGAGGATCGGCGTGGTGACCGGGATGTTGTCGCGGCGAGTCACATCCAGGCGCCGCAGCGTCTTGCGGCGGTGGGCAATGATGCCGGCTTGACGGTGCCCGGTCCACCGCGGCACCGAGACGTGGATGTCACGCCCGCGCTTGTTGTGGATACGCCACAACGCTGCGGCGCTGTAGTGGCTGAGCACTGCGACGGGGGCGCAAGCCAGGACAGCCGCCATCCACTCGCCCTTTCGGGTCACGTCGGCACAGCCCACCGCGTACACGCCTCGATACACAGGATGAAGGCGGCCAGTCGAGACGCGGTGCCTGATGGCGTCGTGCGTATATCCGAGCGCCAGGAGCTGAAAGAGGGCGATGACGCCATGCTGCCTCGCTGCGAGTGCCCAGGCCTTCCTTGCCCGCGAGTGTGCAATTAACGGCGCCATCACACCGGTAAATGCACACTGGCCCCTCGGCGCCCCCGGCGGGGTGGCTATCGCCCCGGCGAAGGTGGCGCTACAGCGGGATGTTGCCGTGCTTTCGCTTGGGCTGCTCGATCCGCTTCGTCTGGAGCGTGCGGAGGGCGCGGATCAGCTTCGGGCGGGTCTCGTGCGGGACGAT
>DATFON010000056.1:0-5228 GCA_035265465.1 Solirubrobacterales bacterium
GCGCTCGGTCCAGGTGGCGCCCGCGGCGAGCGGGGTGAAGCCGTCGGGACCGTTGGTCTCCCCGCTCCAGAGGTCGGTGTAGCCGGCCGCTTCCGCGCGCCGGACCAGGTCTGCGTGCTCGCGCAGCGGCAGGTTGGGGAGAGGAACGGTCAGGCCCCAGCGACTCACGGCGCCGACCCTATCCGTTGGGACTCGCGCGGAGCCCGGACCTGGGTTAAGCTCGACAGGCACATGGACTTTTCGCGGCTCGACCGCAACCGCACGCTGGTCGGCGGCACGGCTTCGATCCTCCTGATCGTCAGCCTTTTCCTCCTGCCGTGGTACTCACTCGATCAGAACCCGGCACGAGCGAAGGGCGAGGCCTTCATCTGTGGGACCAACGACTACAGCTGCACCGGATTCCAGACGTTCCCCATCATGCGCTGGCTCCTCCTCGCCGGGGCGCTCTCGCCTGCGATCCTTGCCTGGATCATCGTGCGGGGCCACAAGCTGTCCTGGGCGCCGGGTGAGATGACCATGGTCGTGGGCTTCGCGATGATGGTTCTCATCGGCTACAACGGGATCATCGATCGGCCGGGAAGCGGGACCTCGGAGATCGGCGTCGGGCTCGACTACGGCTACTGGATCGCACTGCTCTCGGCGATCGCGATCGCCGCCACGGGGTTCCTGCGCTCCCAGGCCGGCCAGCGCCGACAACGAAAAGCCCCGGGCACCGTCTGACTGCCGCCATGGGGGCAGACGAAACCTCGGTCATCTCGCATGACGTTCGCGAGACGAGCAAGCCCGACCGCAACCTGGCGCTCGAGCTGGTGCGCGTCACCGAGGCCGCGGCGCTCGCGGCTGCCCGGTGGGTCGGGCGCGGCGACAAGGAGCAGGCCGACCAGGCGGCGGTCGATGCGATGCGACTGCTACTCGACACGGTCCCGATGGATGGCCTCGTCGTCATCGGCGAGGGGGAGAAGGACGAGGCGCCGATGCTCTACAACGGCGAGCGGATCGGGGACGGCAGCCCACCCGAGGTGGACATCGCGGTCGACCCCTTGGAGGGCACCACCCTCACGGCCCGGGGCATGCCTTCGGCGCTCGCCGTGATCGCGCTCGCGGAGCGGGGGACAATGTTCGATCCGGGCCCGTGCGTGTACATGGAGAAGCTCGCGGGCGGACCGAGTATCGCCGACCTTCTCTCGCTCACCGAGCCGCTTCCCGACGTCATCCGCAAGGTCGCCGAGCGCAAGGGCGTCGATCCGAGCGAAGTAAGGGTGATCATGCTCGATCGCCCGCGCCACGAAGAGCAGGTGGCAGCGATCCGCGAGGTAGGCGCTCGAATCCGCTTCATCAGCGACGGCGACGTGTCGGCTGCCCTGTTCGCAGTTTCACGCGGTACTGGGGTGGATCTGCTGTGGGGGATCGGGGGGACTCCGGAGGGAGTGCTGTCCGCTGCCGCGATCAAATGCCTCGGGGGTCAGCTCCTCGGCAGACTCTGGCCGCGCGACGATGAGGAGCGCCGGGCCGCACTCGACGCCGGCTACGACCTGGACGAGGTCCTCGATGCCGATCGGCTGGTGGCCGGAAAAGACGTCTTCTTCGCCGCCACGGGCGTGACCGACGGCGATCTCCTCGAGGGTGTCCGTTATCTAGACGATGGCCACGCTACGACCGAGTCGCTGGTGATGCGATCTCGATCGGGGACGGTCCGCACGGTTCAGGCGCGCCACGACCGGCCCAAGCTTCGTGAGATCACGGGCGGGCGATACGGCTAGGCGCCCAACTGAGCAACGGGGTTTGCCCATCCGTCTCCGTCAGGCTGATGCCTGCGAAGACGTGCCACAGTCCTCGATCTACGTCGCACCGAGGGGGTGAGGCCGCTCTCGGCAGCGAGCGGCCTCTTAGCCACCTATACGGTGGATTTCGCCCGCTCACGGCCGTTCGACGATCCCCGCCATCTGGGTTGCACGGGCTTTCGCGCGCGTCGACCCCACGCCTCAGATCCGGCGCGCTGAGCGAACCGGATACGCACCAGCCGACTAGTCCATTGTCGGCGCAATGCAGTGGCGCTGGACGGGCAGCCTCCCTACCCAGCCCTGTTGTCGCTGGTGCCTCATCCCGGCTGGGCCTAGCTCCAGCGGAGCTGCCCCCTACCCGGGAGCCGGCACATTCATGGTCCCCGTGTCGTGAAGCTCGTAGCGGAGGGCGTTGATGACCGCCCCCGCCAGCAGCGACAGGCTCACGAGGTAGAACCAGACCAGGGCGATCAAGATGAAGCCGATCGTCCCGCCCACGTTCCCGATGCTCGAGACGTTCGCGAGGTAGAACGGATAGACGGCGTTCGCGACGCCCGTCGTGAGGGTGACGAAGAGCGCTCCCGGCCACACTCCCCGCCAGGGCACGTGCCCCTTCGGCACGAAGTAGTAGATGACGCTGCAGATTCCGAAGACGCCGATCAGCGCCACCGCCAGCAGGAGGGCGTTGGCAAGTCCACCGATCTCGGACAGGCCGAAGGGCAGGTTCGCGGCGCCCGAGACCAGGAACGCCTCGAGGGTTGGGACGACGACGCTCGCCGCGAGGAAGAGCGTCACGACGAGCAGCATCACCAGGGCAAAGCGCTTCTGCTCGAGCCAGCCCCGGCATTGGACGTGGTAGATGCGGCAGAAGGCCGTGTCCATGGCCCCCCAAAACGAGGTGCCGATCCAAAGGGCGCCGATCGCCGCCGCCACACCGAGCGTCGTCGAGCTGTCGCGGATGTGGGTAAGCGCGTTGTCGAGCGTGTTGGTCTCGACCGCCGGGAATAGGCGCTGGAGGTCGTTCAAGACGCTGGTCTCGACGTCGGGGCTCTGGAGGATCCGCCCGAAGATGAAGAGGACGAGCAGCGCGAACGGAAAGAGGGCCAGGACGAGGTTGTAGGCGACCATCCCGGCCAGCCCGGTGATGTTCTCGTCGTACGCGCGATGCCAGAACGCACGCAGGAAGCGCGTCGACCTGGGCGGACTGTCCTGCTCCTGTGAGCTCTTGGAGCGGGTGAGCCCCAGCGTTGTCAACGTCGCTCTCGCACCGCCTCCAGGGCGCGGCTGAAAAGCCGCACGCCGAGAGTCGCGGCCTCGGCCGCGACCGTGACTCCCGCCCACGCGACATCCTCGACCCCTCGGTGCCCCGAGGCGGGCTCGGGCGAGGCGGGCTCGGGTGGCGGGTGCCCGGCGGGCTGCTCGGTGGAGCTGCGCCCCGCCGGCGAGCTCGGCCCGGGCACGGGGCGTGGCGTCGACCTGGGTGCGGGCTTCGTTCGGGCCTTTGCGGTCGCGGGCTTGCTCTGGCGCTTCGGCTGTGATTTTCCCTTGCCGCCGTCACGTCGTGGGCTGCGGACTCCCGGCCGGGAGCTCGGGAGATTCCCGAAGACACCGCGATCGCTCGACGGGGGCTGCTCGGGATTGGGGGTCATTGGGCCATGTTCTCTGGTGAGGGGGCGTCAGCCCCCGAAACTAGCTGGTGCCGTGCTGCATTCCAGCGGTCTCGGCGGATCGGCGCGCCGGAACTCCGCGCGTCGCAGCGTGTTGTAGCGGGTGAGGTTGTCGATCCGGTGGGACGCCACGCGCGCAGGAATCGATGCATGGTCCCGGATTCCCGCAGCAAATGGCGAAAAACCGATGAGTTCAAAAGTTCTAAGCGGATATCATGCGGGCAGTCATGTGAGTGTCCCTATGCTGGGAAGGACCCCGGCGACGGGAGCGCACCACTCCCTTCGACCCGCATTCTTGCCGCAAGGTCGGGCTTCGGGGTCACGAGCCGGACGGGACCAACTCGGGAAATTGCGGCGAGCGCCCGATATACACATTAGGCACCAGGACAAGCCAATCCACGAGACAAGTTGAAGGAAGACGAGAGCGAGCGAATGCTAGTTGCGGAGATCCAAGAGCTTGACGAAGTGAAGACCCTCGTTGTCAAGGGTCAGCAGGATGGCGTCATCTCCTACGGAGAGGTCGCGATCGCGGTATCCGAGGTCGATCTCGACGAGTCGGACATCGAGGAGCTCTACGCCTACATCGAGCGGCAGGGAGTCGAGCTGGTCGAGGACGTCGACCCGGCCCAGGCCGCGGCCGCCCCCGATCGCGAGGTGGACAAGCGCGGCAAGCGCCGCAAGGCGACGGCGCTGGACCTCAAGCCGGACATGACGACGGACTCGCTCCAGCTGTTCCTCAAGGACATCGGCAAGGTCCGTCTGCTGACCGCCCAGGAGGAGGTCGACCTCGCGAAGCGGATCGAGCGCGGCGATCTCGACGCCAAGCAGAAGATGGTCGAGTCGAACCTGCGCCTCGTGGTCTCGATCGCGAAGAACTACCGCAACCAGGGCCTCCCCTTCCTCGATCTCATCCAGGAGGGAACGCTGGGGCTCGTGCGCGCGGCCGAGAAGTTCGACTACCGCAAGGGCTTCAAGTTCTCGACGTACGCCACGTGGTGGATTCGCCAGGCGATCGCCCGCGCGCTGGCCGACAAGGCCCGCACGATCCGGATTCCCGTCCACGTCGTGGAGAAGCTGAACAAGATCGGTCGCGCGGAGCGCAAGCTCGTCACCGAGCTTGGCCGGGAGCCGACGCCCGAGGAGATCGCCGAGGTCACCGGCATCGACCCGGAGGAGGTCGACCAGATCAAGCGCTCGGCGCAGGCGCCGGTGTCGCTCGAGAAGCCGGTGGGCGACGAGGAGGAGTCGGAGTTCGGCCAGTTCATCGCCGACGAGAAGGCCGAGTCGCCCTTCGACCGCGCCGCGGACCTCCTGACCAAGGAGGCGCTACGCGAGGCGCTGGAGAACCTGTCCTACCGCGAGCGCCGCGTGCTCGAGCTTCGCTACGGGCTGGGCGGCGAGCATCCGCGCACCCTCGATGAGGTCGGACGGACGTTCAACGTCACCCGCGAGCGGATCCGCCAGATCGAGAACCAGTCGCTGAAGAAGCTGCAGTCACTGGCCGAGGCTCAGAAGCTCCGCGAAGTCGCCTAGCGGCGCCGGGTCTCGGCGGCGACAAGCTCGCCGTCCTCGGCGCCGGGATCCTCCACACGGAAGTAGCTGGCGTCCCAGACGCTCGGCAGCTCGGGCGTGATCAGAGCGGTCGAGAGCGGGTCGATATGCGTCCGCATGCCTAAAGAAGGCCACCGAACCCCCCGATAAGTGGCTTGATGGCGTTCGATATCGACGCTTCGCTGCGCTATGTGGTCGAGCACGAGGGCTCGGACCTTCACGTGAAGGT
>DATFON010000057.1:0-16853 GCA_035265465.1 Solirubrobacterales bacterium
GTGAATCCATTCACGGTGAGCAGCCGGCCTTGCACGTCCACCAGCCCATCGCGCATGTGCACCATGGCGTCCACTCGCTTCATGAAGTCAGCGATCTCGAAGAAGTCCCCGGTGAAGCTCAGGTCATAGGCCATGACCGGCAGCCCGGCCGGGCCGACGGAGGCACCGATGGGGAGCGTGGCGGCTACGGCCTCGGTGGCGAGAGCCGGCTCCAGAGGCGCCGCGCTGTCCGTCGATGTCGTGGTGGTCGACTCGGATCCGTCGGTGGAGGCGGAGGAGTCCGTGGAACTGGCCGAGTCCGCGGGTGCGGCTGTCGCCGGCGCGACTGTCGCCGAGTCTCCGGAGCTCGACAGGTCGATTGACTGGAACTGGACACCGGAGCGGCTCGCAAGGTTCTGCAGCTGCACCAAGAGGCTCGCCTGGTCGCTGTCGGCAGGTACGGCCTTGCCCAACACCACGAGGCGGCGATAGTCGGTGCCAAAGGACCGGCGGGCTTCCTCTCCGACGGACACCTCCTGCTGGGCCGCGCTCAACGACGATTGAAGCTCGGTTACCTGGTTCTCGAGCTTGGATGCTTCGTTTCGCTTCGGGCTCAGGATCAGGAGCCAAAAACCGAGAATGACGCCAATGACGGCGAGGCCCGTCAGGATCATCTGCTCGTTTCGCTTCACGGTGCGCTCCCGGTCCCGGGGATGAACGCGCTCGCTGTCGGGGTGCCCTTCTGCGTTTTGTCCGCACCCGCGTCCCTGGACTGCTTGTCCGGCGCCTGGCCCTCGGCGACCGAGCTCTGGCCGGCCGCGAGGGTCGCGCTCGTCGAGTCGGTGGTCGAGGAAGGCACGCCGGAGGTTGCCGGCAGTGCTGTGTCGAACGCGGCGACCACCTCGAACGTCGAAATGAAGTCATACGAGGCGCAGGAGATGCCCCCGTCAGTGCTTCCCGTCGCGGATGCGTTGGGATCGCTCGAGGTGTCGGCGCCGGGCCGATCGGAGCTCATGACGGTGACTCGCGTCACTCCGTCGACGTCGCGAAGCGCGGCCAGGAACTTCGCCACCGACTCGTGCCCCGACGCGCATCCCTGGATGTCGAGTGACGGACCCAACACCCCATCGGTCGGGGCGGTCGAGCTGGAGCTCGCCGAAGTTGATGACGAGTCTGGCGATGCGGTCGCGGTGAGGTTCGTCAACCAGACGTCGCCAGGGATCACGATGGCCAGCTCCCGCAGCACGCGTTCCCAGTCGAACCGGCTGGTGGCGAGACTCGTGACGGTCTCCTGCCGTGCCTCCTGTAACGCCGCGAAATCGGCGTAGCTGTTCAGCTGTTCGGCTTGAGCTTGGGCCGCCGTGACTTGCGTCTCGAGGTCGGTCACCTCGGCCTTGCGCTCGGCGACCTTGTTGCCGGTCATGACCGTAAGCGTCACGCCAACCAGGGCAGCCGCCAGGACGCCGACGATCACATATGCCGATGGGCCGGTTCGCAGCGGCGCCTTCTCGCCGCGGCGGTCCTCAGGTGGAATGAGATTGACCGGGCGCACTTCTACTCCTCGAGACCCAAGCCGAACGAGACGGTCAAGCGGGCGGCAATGGCGTCATCCATGTGTGCGAGCGCCTCGGGCCGGCCGATCTCGAAGCGCTGGCCGAGATCGCGCTGGAGACGCTCCATGAGCCCGGCAATCGTCGTACCCGCGCCGCATGCCACGACGCCTTCGACCGGCGTCGCGTCCTCCTGGGCGGCGTAGTACTCCAGTGTGAGGCGAAGCTCGTCCACGAGTCGGCTTGCTCCCTCATCGAGCGAATCGCGTGCCGCAGAGATGAGCTCCGGATCCCCCTCGATGCCCTCAACAGGGGCCTCGAGCCCCACGTGGACAAGCCACTGACGCGCATGCTCCAGCTTCAGCTGCCGCCGCTCTGCGAGTCGCTGGGCGATCCCCTCGATTCCGAATGGGCACACGCGCGTGAACAGACAGGCGGACCCTCGAGCTACCGCTAGATTCGTGACGTCGCCGAGGTTGCAGTAGAGGCGAGCGGGAACCGAGTCCGCCATCACGGCGGCAGCCGCCGATCCCTGGCCGCCGAGGTGCTCCGGGATCCGCTCCTCATAGGGAACCGATCCACCTGGAGCATCGACGTAGGCCCCCGGTCCGACGCCGGAGTACTGGCCGTTTGCGAGCGCGCGGATCATCCCGAATGCCGATAAATCGATCCCGACCGGCTGCAGCCCGGCGTTTCGCAGCGCGGCCATGAGCCCGCGGAGCGTCTCGCGCCGGGCGGCGACGACGACGACATCGATCAGCCGCTCCCCGTTTTCGCCTGCCACGTGCCCAACGACCTGCCAATCCAAGACGGCTTGGTCGAGCGGCATCGGAATGAGGTCCTGCGCCTGGAAGCGAATCGCCGTCTTGAGTTCCTTGTGGTCCTCGATCGCGGGCAGCCGCAGAGTCCGGACGGCGACCCGCTGGCTTGCGAGACCCAGACGGACCGACTTCGAGAGCTTGTTGCGCGCGAAGAGCTCCTTGAGCGCTTGGCCTAGTGACTCTGGATCCGAAACCTCGCCTTCTCGGAACACGCCCGGGCCCATGGCCAGGGTCCCGAACCGGGTGACCGCCACGTGCCCGTTCGCCGACACCTCCGCGGCCGCGATGCTGCCGGCCTCGACATCGAGGCCGACCACAGCCTTTTTCTTGCCAGTCGAAAGCATCCTTGCCGTCGTCCGTTCAACCGTAGGGTCTACACGCCCTGAATCGGCGGCTAATGCGAATGCTTAAGCGCCGTGCGCGCCTTCTGGCCGATTCGACATCAGGCGTGTAGGAACGTGGCGAGATACCAGTCGACCATCGCGTTTCCGTACCACAGCCCGACCAGTCCGCCCAGCGCGAGGAATGGGCCGAATGGGATGGCCTGCTTGCGGGCTCCGGCACCTTGCCGAGCGATCATTGCCAGGCCGACGAGGGCCCCCGCGGCGAATCCGATGAGGAGCGCCGGGGCCACAGCTCCGCCCAGGTAGAGACCCATGACGGCCGCGAGCTTCACGTCCCCCATCCCCATGCCGCGCGGGTAGATGAGCGCGACCAGGAATAGGAATCCCCCGGCTGCGGCCGCCGCGATCGCACGGGTGCCGAGGTCGCTCGGATCCGTCGCGGCCACGATCGCGACGGCGACCAATGCGCCGGCGAGAAGCACGGCGTTCGGGATCACCCGTCGCTCGAGGTCAGTGAGGGTCACGATCACGAGCAGGGCGCAGAACACAAGGCCCAGCGCGAGCTCCGCGCCGTCGTCCGTTCCGAGGATCAACACGGTTGCTGCGAAGAGCACAGCCATCGCCAGCTCGGTAAGCGGATAGCGGGCTGGGATCGCCCCAGCGCAGTGGCGGCAGCGACCGCGCAGCAGCAGCCATGAGACGACCGGGATGTTGTCGTAGGCGGCAATGGTCGCGCCGCATTGCGGACAACGGGATCGGCCCGTCACGAACGATTCGTGCCGCGGAATCCGATGCGCGACGACGGTCGCGAAGCTGCCGAAGATCAGCCCGGCGGGAACGGCGAGAATCGCGGCCACTATTCGGTCGACTCCTTGCTTGGTGGTGGGTCGTTACTACTCACAATGCTCATCGGCCGTTGCACGCCCTCGGTTAAGGGCCGCACGGCACGACGCAGATGCCCCTGGACGTATCCAGCTCGAAGCGGCTGTCCAAGGTCGCGTGGTCGTACATGAATTCGAGTGCGTCGCCGCTCGTGCCGCTCCCATCGACGGTGATCGCGACCCCGAGGCGCGGCTGACCAACCGTCACCAGGGTGCCCGGAAGTTGACTACCCAGTCGATTGAGCACTGAGGTCACGGTGTTCATCTGAAGGTGCATCGGCACCGAGATCCTGGTCCACTGCTGCGGCCAGGTGAGCTTCGAGTAGGGCTGGTACATGCGCACCGAGTTGTCGATGAGAGCCGGGTCGTCCACGACGAGGTTCGTCGCCGGCAGGCCGGGAAGCTGCTGGCTCACCGTGATCCGCTTGAACACGTAGACGCAGATCTCGCCCTGATATGCGGTCCCTCCCACAGATTTGGTCCAGAGCTCGAGGGTGGAATCCGCGGATTCGAGCCCGGCGAACGTGCTGTTGAGCTCGTTCGACAGCCAGGTGTGCGTCTTGAGCTGCCGGTTCGACTCCAGCGGCAGGTCGAGCATCTGGTTCGGTGCATTGCCGGACAGAACCTGCAGCGCGCAATCCGGCGTGGACTGGGTCGGCAGCATGGCCAGACCGTACGGACTTGGGCTTTCGTCTCGCGTTACATCCTGGGAGTAGTCATAAGTTGGGTCCGAGTCGGATCCCGTTTCCCGGTCGGTGAGCATCAGGTCCGGGGCACCCCTCATCTCTCCGGTTTGCCCGCCGTTCTCGCAGGTGCCCCGCGTGTTGTGGGTGAAGTGGTTGGTGGTTGGCGGCACCCGAGATGTGTTGTTGCACGGCGTGTCCGTGAGCGAGAAGGTTGCTATCTGGTGGTCCGTCGTCTGCGTCGGATCGACCGGATTCGAGCTCGGGACCGCGTCCGGGTTGGCCACGTTCGATTGGAGTTCCTGATAGGTGCGCGATCCTCCCGCTGCCGTGGTGTCCAGGCGGATCGCAACGACCACTCGCTTGAGGTCGTCGGCGCTGCATCCCGTGCAATCAGCCGGCACGCCAGGGTAGGCCACATACCGGTAGATCTTGCCGCTCACATCGCCGCTTTGGAAGGACTGCGGCCCGGGATCGATGCCACAACTCGGCTGTCCCGTTGCCCCGCAACCCACGGCCTCGCCGTCCGGGGTCAGGCCACCCGCATAGGCGAGCCGCTTCGGACTCGATCCAGTGCGGCTGAGGGCGAATTGGGTGCCGTCGGTCGAGACGCGTTGGGCGGGGCTTCCCACCTCGCCCGAATGCTGCGGTGGAGCAGTCAGGGCCACCTCGGCGTAGGGGAGCTGCCTGATGTGCTCGAGCTCATCCTGCAGGCGGTTGACGACGACCTGACTCTGCTCGGACCTGAAGGTGTTGCGGGTGGCGCTGCTGGCGAGGGTTAGAACGGCGAGCGCGGACAGCGTCAACACGATGGCGGCGATCAGGACCTCGACGATCGAGATCCCAGCCTCTTCTCTGGAACGCGATCGGGTCAGGGCCGGCCACCGCTGTGACATCGAAGCCATTACGGCCCTCCGAGCGGCGGGTTGCGCAGCGCCACGCCATCCTGGATGGTGATGGCGTCATCACCATTCTCGGCGGGGTACGCCAAGCGGATCCCCACGTAGGCCTGGCCGGGAGTTCGCGGCGAGAACGCGAAGACCTGATCCGTTGTCAGCCCGCTCACGACCGTGACGGGAGGGCCGCACCCCGTGGAGGGGCTGAGCAAGGCCGGCGGGCATTCAGTGCCCATGCACGAGCTCGTCGATCCTGTCGCCGTGCAGCCATAGAAGATCCGGCAGCGGATGGCGGGACCCACCGTCGTCCCTCCACATGACGTCCGCGGTACGTAGGTGAGGGTCATGAGCTGCGACGGATTCGCCGATGAGGCGTTCGATCCCTGCCGGAGCTCGCGGGTGATCCGTTCGCTCATCGTCCGGGCCTGCTGGATCTGAGCCGCGCGCTCGTCGATCCGAGGTTGACTTGCGATTCCGGCCGTGAACACGGTCACTCCCGCGCCGATCACGACCAGCCCCATCATCGTGGCGACGATCAGCTCGGTAAGCGTGAACCCCTCTTCGGATGAGAGCGTCAGCCTGGCTCTCGTCAGCGGTCCCGTCATGTTCTCGCTCAGCAGCCGGAGTTCGGTGCCGCGGTTTCGGCCGGCATCGGCCCCGCACACTCCTTGAAGTCGTCGACCGCATAGTGGTCGACCCAACCCGGAAGCGAGTACTGCTCGGCTTCGTTGCTGGTGCTGACCTCGACATTCTTCCTGGTGGAGACGGTCTTGCCCGCCAGCGCACCGCAGAAGTAAGAGTTGGCCGCGAGCTCGATGTCCGTTCGGGGTCCGTAGATGATGAAGTCCTGGTTACACGCGACGTTCTGCGTGGTGTTGCTGGACATCACGACCTTGGTGGCGATGGTGTCTGAGCCGACGAAGAGGAGCCGCATGTTCTGCGAGGTGCCGCCGTTGACCTCGATCGAGGTGTTCTGGTTCAGGTCCATCTGGACGATCGGCTGAGGTAAACCGGAGTAACCACATTGCTCAGGGGAGTCGAAATAGATAGTCACTTTGGCTCCGTTGGCGACGAAGAGGTGGCTCCCCTGGTCCAGACGGAGCTTGCACAGGCTGTAATTGCCTCCGTTGAGCGTCACGTCGACACCGCTGGCTCCATTTCCGAGGACAAGTTCGCGACTGCCACAGCTCGTGCTGACTGCGCCGGTGGCGTCCCGCCCGTTGAAACATGCGAGCCGCCGGGCATTGGCATTGGTGCTCGTGACCGGATTCACCGTGAAGAAATTGCCGTTGCTGTTGTCGAAGGCCACGTTGCCTTGGTTGACGGGCGGCAACGAAGTCACCCCTTGAGTCACGGTCGGCGTGCCGGTCGTGCATGTGGGTGGGCCACCGATAACGGTGCGACCGGGACCTATCTGAGTATTCCCGCATACCTCGTCGTTGCCGGCGAGCGTCAGGTCACCGTTGGTCGCCGAGTTTCCGTGCAGTTCGCTGTTCGAATCGAGACTGATCGAGTTGAGTCCGACGATGCCCGCTGTGGAAAATGGTGTCTGACCCGATGCGGAGCGCATCGTGAGGTCGACGCGCCGCGTCACGCCGCCGGTATTGCCTTCCGAGACGATCTGGGCAGTGTGAGCGGGCAGCGGCGCACCTGGTGCCTCTTGCGGAAAGCCCACCCGGTACGTGTAAGTCGTCCCGTCGGGGAAGCTGGGCCTGCTGAGCCGGACACCAGGCCCAGCCGCTTGTGTCGACCGCCGCGGGGGTCGTCCCTTCGGGAAGGCACCTGCCCCATGTCCCGCTGGCGACGGTGGTCGCGTTGTAGCGCAGCATCGCCTCATGGGCACCAGCCTCGGCACCGGCGAGGGCATCCTTGGTCGCGAGATCGCGGCTCGTTCCGTGCTGCGCGGTCAGCGAGGACAGAACAGTGGCGCTGGCGACCGCGAAGGCGGCGAACACCATCAGCATCACGGTGGGCAGCGTGAAACCACCGTCGCCGGTGGCACGAACCATCAATCTGCGGCATCCATTCCGCATCGTCATCCGTTAGACAGATCGGGCTTCGGTGGTGGCCGCTTGAGTTTGCCCGGCGTGCGCCCTACAGCCGTTTATGCCCATTCAGCATGAAAAGGGCGGGCCCGAAGGCCCGCCCTTTCCAGCTTGTGCCGACCTATCGGCTGGCACGCGGTGCTGATCGTGCTACCACGTACCGCCGACGCAGCCTCCGCCGTTGGCGCAGGTTCGGGCCTTGGCCCCGTTCGCTTGACGCGTCAGGACGAAGTCGCGTCCGGAGTCGGACGTCTTGGTGATCGTATAACCACCAGCCGGAGCCGCACCGTCGACGACGATACTGTCGATGTCTCCGACCGCCGGCTCAATGGTGGTCAGCGCCGCTTGGTCCATTGCGGCACCGTAGTTGCCGTTGTTGTCGGTGGCGTACGTCTCGGCGGCGGTCTCCGCCGTACGCACGTCGGCCTTGGCTTCAGCGTCCTGGCCCTTCTCACGCTGGTTGAGGAACGCCGGAATGGCGATCGCGGCCAGGATGCCCAGAATGAGCATGACGACAAGGAGCTCGACGAGCGTGAAGCCCGACTCCTGCGCCATTCTCTGACGGAGCTTGAGGATCATCTAGAACCCTCCTTTGGATTCCCTTCCTTTTCCGCCAGAGCCCCAGATAGCAAATGCCAGTCCGGTTCTTAGTGACCCGACGGCAGCCCGGCTGACTCTTACTTGAGCCCCGTGGCTTTGCGCCCTCGCCTCGCGACGAGTTTGCCTTTATGCGCCGGAGCACTGGCCTCTTACGTCCCCCTAATCGGGCGGTGTGTACGTCATCTTTAGGTAGGGAGTACATACGTCCACGAATGGGGGATAGACCCCATGCGTGGATGAGTTAGGAATCGAGCTCGACGGGTACGATCTGGACCGTGAGCTCGCGTCCACCGCGGACGACGCGAGCCGTCAGCGGGCGACCGATCGAGTCGGCGACCATCAGGCGTTGAAGCTCGCCGACGTCGGACATCGAACGTCCGTCCACCTCCACGATCAAATCCTCGGGACGAAGGCCCGCTTGGGCGGCCGGGCTTCCCTCCACCACCTCGACCACCTCGACCGCCGAGCCACCATTCTCAGAGGCGAACCGGGGCGGCAGGGGCCTGGCGCCGCCGACGATTCCGATGAAGGCTCGGCGAACCCGCCCCTCCCCCATGAGCTCGGCCACGATGCGGCGCGTGGCGTCGTTGATCGGGACGGCGAGGCCCAGACCGATGCCGGCCACCGCGGTGTTGATTCCGACCACCCGTCCGAGGCCGTCCGCGAGCGCGCCGCCTGAGTTGCCGGGGTTGAGCGCCGCGTCCGTCTGGATCACGTTCTCGACCAAGCGCACCGTGGAACGCGACCGCGTCGGGAGCGCCCGGCCCAGCGCCGAGACGACGCCGGCGGTCACCGAGCCGTGGAAACCGAGCGGGCTGCCGATCGCGACGACCAGCTGCCCGACGTGCAACGCGTCCGCGTCGCCCAGCTCGGCGGTCGCGAGGTTGCCGGCTTCCGCGCGCAATACGGCGAGGTCCGACAGCGGGTCCGTGCCAACGACCTCGGCACCAAACGAGCGGCCATCGGGGAATGCCGCATGCCCCTTGCCGTCCGTTCCCTCGACGACATGGGCCGAGGTGAGCATGTAGCCGTCAGGCGTTATGACGACGGCGCTGCCGCCGCCCTCCGCCCGCCCGCGGCGAGTCCGCCGTCCGACGCGCAGGTTGGCGACCGACCCGCGGAGCCGCTCGGCAACCGAGGTGACCGTGCGGGAGTAGGCGTCGAGCGCCTCGGCGTCCGGAAGCTGGTCACCGTGCTCGGCGGGTTGTGACCCGTCGACGGCGCCCTCGATCAGTCGCAGCCGAGCCATGAAGCCAAATTAGCAATGCGGGTCATCGACTCAGCCGTGCCTGTACGCCCTCCGCCAAGTATCGAGGTAGGCCTCGGCGGATCGGAACAGCACCGGCATCGCCTTCCTGCCGCGCTTTTGATGCTGCATGTCGGCCAGAAGATCGGCGAACAGGCCGTAGTGCGCGACGCCATCGGTGTTCAGATCGAACGTGCGCTGCCCGCTGCGCTCGCGCGTGAACTTGACGTCGCCCTCGTAGGACCGGAACGGGTACTTGAGCGGATCCTGGCCCGCGTCCTCCCGTGGCCCGGGCAGCTCGGAGAAGCCTCCGGTGTCGGTCCCGAGGCCGACGCCGAAGACACGCCCGGGGCTCCGATAGGGCCGGGGTCTCAGGATCTTTTCCGCCAGCTCGGGCGACTCGGCGGGCGTCGCCGTCGCGAACCCCCCAAGCGCGTACAGGCGCCTCAGGTCCGACGCCGTCCAAGCGCCGCCGGTGTCGGTGTGGCTGGAGACGAGCGGATAGTCGTGCTTCTCGGCCATGTTCAGGACGGTCAGGCGCGCTCGCTCGCTCATGTGGTCGACCTCGATCAGCATGTGGCTGGCCATCATCCGTCGGATCAGGTAGCGCCCCAGGTCGGTGAGGCCCTTGACATTGCATTGCTTACCGGCCGGATAGTCCGGGATCGGGATGCCGAGGACCTCCCCGGCGCCCGGGAAGAAATCCGACAGGAACTCGAGTATCCCGAGACCCAGCGGATCCACCTCCTCCCCCTGCCCTGGCTCGGGGCAGGGGCCGGTCTCGAAGTACTCGCCGGTCTGGAGAGCCTGCATGATTCCGATGAACGATCCCCGTGACCCGCCCTCGAGCGCAGCGCCGGCGAATGCATTGTCGACCCAGTGGGAGACGAACATGCTCCGGACGCCGAGGCGACGGTACTCCTGGAGCCCGCGGTCGATATCGGCGCGCGTGCACTGCGGCTCGTCCATGAACTCGCTGCAGCCAAGGAGATTCGACGACTCGATGCCGATCAGGACGGCGAGCTTGCCGCGCTCGATTACACGCCGTGCCTGCCCCGGGTTGCGCACGATCCGGAACCAGCCGCGGCCGGGCCCGCCGCTCTGCGCGTCGATGTAGTCCTGGAGCGTCTTCAGGCGCTTTATCTCCAGCTTGATCGTCTGGGTCTCGTCGCACGAGTGCGACCGCCGCGGCTCGAGCCTGCACAGCGGCTCATCCTCGATGGTCTGGGCCACGACGAGGCGCTCACCGGCCTTCCACATCCGCTTCAGCCACACGTAGTAGGTCTGCTGATGGGTGATCGTGTCGTGGACGGGCCAGCCCGCGAACGTTGACCAACCGTGGGTGTCGTGGGTCCCGAAAGGAGTGCCATTTCGGAGGAGGTTGCCGGTGATGTCGAGGCTGCCGTCGGGCCCGTGATCGCGGGCATCGCCGCCCAGGGCGCGGCTGATCCCGAAGCGGGCGAAGCTGCGGCCGTGGATCACGCGACCGCCCGCCCTCAGCTCGGTCGTGATGTGCACGTGGGCGTCGGCGAAGCCCATGACGGTGCCATCGGGCCTCGTGCCCTTGAACGGCGTACCGGTGGCGCCGGCCTTCGCCTCGGGGTAGCGCCGGCAACCGTGATCGGGCTTGAACCTGAACCTGGTGCGGCGGCTGGACTTGCCGGGGCCGACCAACGTCAAGGCGCCACCTCTGCGCGAGACGGCGAGCTTGCGCCGATTGGCGGTCGACACGATCTTGAAGGTGCGCTTGGAGGCCCGCTTTGGCGCCCATTGGGCGGGCTTCCCAAGTCGCTTCCCGCGAACGACGTCTCGACGCCCCGCCGCCGTCATGAGCTTGCGGTCCTGGTCGTAAACGAGATACGCGCCCAGGCGGGTTGGCTTGAGATACAGAGCCGCCGCCCTCGCCTTGGAGCGGTAGCCGTCGCCCGCCGCGGCGACGAACCTCCCGCTCACGGCCGAGCTCATAGCCCAGCACCGGTTGGCGAGCGCGAACCTCGACGGCGGCTTGGCGAGTCGCAGTGATACCAGCTCGGCGCCGCCGCCACTTGCGGACCCGGGCGCGACGAGCCCACCGGCCACCAGCGCGAGGACGACGCCCGCTACACGCAGCCGTGCTCCGCGAAACCCTTGCGTCGGCCGAGAGCCGATCCGAACCCCTCCTGGTCGTGTGGCCAAACCCTATCCGGGCTCGCTTTGACAGCCAAGGTGCCTCGGGCGCGTCGCCGCATAGGCTAGGACCGTGTCCCTACGCCGCGCCCTGAGAGGTCGCACGGGCAAGGAGGCGCCGGTCTCGATCGGCGATCCACGCTTCGACTCATGGGAGACCGTGACTACGTTCGAGGACCAGGGAACGGCCGTGGCCTGGCGTGATCAGCTTCGAGCGTTGGGTGTCGACGCCGCCTGCGTTGCCGATCACCCGCTCGACCGGTTCGGCCGCGGCGACATCTACCTCGTGGTGCCGCCCGGCGAGTACTCGCGTGCCAGCGAGATCATCGACAACCTCGACTGAAGGAGACGGCCATGGAACTCAAGGAGAAGGTCGCACTCGTCACGGGCGCCAGCGGTGGCATCGGCGCGGCGGTTGCGCGCGGGCTCCATGAAGCCGGCGCGTCGGTCGGGCTGCTGTCGCGGCGAGGCGACGACCTCGGGCTCGAGCGCGGGCTCGGCCTGGCCTGCGATGTGCGCGATCGCGTCGCGGTCGGCGTCGCAGTGGACGCCGCCGTCGAGCGCTTCGGCCGCCTCGACGTCGTAGTCGCGAACGCCGGCCTGGGCGCCTACGGGCCGTTCCTCGACCTCGATCCGGAGCGGCTCGAGGCCATGATCGACGTGAACCTCAAGGGCACGCTCTACACGGCGGCAGCGACGCTGCCCCACCTGATCGAGGCGGGCGAAGGGGACTTCGTCTCCCTCGCGAGCGTCGCCGGCCTTCGCGCCTTCCCCGGTGAGGCCGTTTACAACGCGTCGAAGTTCGGCCAGCTGGGCTTCACGCGCGCCCTCGATCACGAGTTGCGCGAGCGGGGCGTGCGAGCCACCTGCATCTGTCCGGGTGGGGTGAAGACGGACTTCGCGATCGGGGCGGGCCGCGAGGAGGGCGACCCCGAGCTCGAGGGCATGCTGACCGCGGAAGAGGTCGCCGACGTGGTGCTGTTCACGATCACGCGCCCCAGGCGCATGCGGATCCTGACCACAAGCTTCCGCCCCATGACCGAGGCGTCGTGGGGCTGAGTGCCCTTCGAACTCCCGGCCGCCGGATTGCACGAGCTTGCTCGCAAAGGGGGCGAGACGCCGCCCGCGGCGCTCGGGTGCGAGGATACGCACGACGCACGACAAGGGGCTAACGAGGAGGTTTCACATTGTTAGGGAAGATTTGGCGGATGCGTCTGATTCTGCCGCTCGCGGGGCTTGTCGCGGCACTCGGCCTGGCCGCGTGTGGCGGAGGCGACGACGAGGGCGGCACGAGTGGCGGCGGCAAGATCGGCTTCCTGCTGCCCGAGACGCAGACGGCTCGCTACGAAACCCAGGACAAGCCTTTGTTCGAGCAAAAGGTGAACGAGCTCTGCCCGGACTGCGAGATCGTTTACCAAAACGCCGATCAGGACCCGACCAAGCAGCAGTCGCAGGTCGAGGCGGTCGTCACCGAGGGTGTCGACGTGCTCGTCCTCGACCCGGTCGACTCGACCTCGGCGGCGGGGCTGGTTACCCGCGCCCAGCAGGCCGGCATACCGGTCATCAGCTATGACCGGCTGATCCTCGACGCTGACCTCGACTACTACGTCGAGTTCAACAGCAGCGAGGTCGGCACCCAGCAGGGCGAGGCGCTGGCGAAGAAGCTCGCCCAGGAGGGATCGCCGAAGGGCCCGATCGTGCAGATCAACGGCGACCCGAAGGACAACAACGCGAAGTTGTTCAAGGAGGGCGCCTCGGCCGTGTTCGCCAAGGAGGGCATCGAGGTCGCCAAGGAATACGACACGCCTGACTGGCTGCCGGAGAACGCGCAGCGCGAGATGGAGCAGGCGATCACCGCGCTCGGTGACGACGGGTTCGCCGGCGTCTACGCGGCCAACGACGGCACGGCCGGAGGCGCGATCGCGGCGCTCAAGGCCGCTGGCATCGATCCCTCGACCGTGCCAGTCACCGGCCAGGACGCCGAGTTGGCGGCGATCCAGCGGATCCTTGCTGGCGATCAGTACATGACCGTCTACAAGCCGATCAAGCCGCTCGCCGACGATGCCGCCGAGCTCGCGGTCGCGGTCGCCCAGGGCGAGCAGCCTCCCTCCGGCGTCGTCAACGGCAAGGAGGACAACGGCATGGAGGAGGTGCCGACGGCGATCAACGAGACGATCCCGGTGTTCAAGGACAACGTCAAGGACACGATCATCAAGGACGACTACTGGAGCCCCAAAGAGATCTGCACCAAGCAGTTCGCTCAGGCCTGCAAGGAGGCGGGTATCAAGTAGACGCGGAGTAGCCTGAGGCGCGAGGAGAGGCAAGGATGAATCAGAGCCAGAGCACGGTCGCGGTCTCTGGGGCCGATTCGGGATCCGAGCCTCTGCTCGCGCTGAAGGGCTTCAGCAAGAGCTTCGGCGCCGTGGAGGCGCTCAAGGACGTCGACCTAGAGATGTACGCCGGCGAGGTGGTCGGCCTGGTCGGGGACAACGGGGCCGGAAAGTCGACCCTCATCAAGGCGATTGCCGGCGTCCAGCCCCCCGACTCGGGCGAGGTCTGGTTCCAGGGCCGGCACGTGAAGCTGGCGACGCCGCAGGCGGCCACCCACCTCGGGATCGCGACCGTCTACCAGGACCTGGCGCTGGCCGAGAACCTGGACGTGGTCGCGAACCTGTTCCTGGGCCAGGAGCTGGGAAACGGGCTGGGCGGCGGCCACGTCCTCGACGAGACGGCGATGGAGAAGAAGTCGGTCGAGCTCCTGAGCTCGCTCGGCGTGACGACGCTGAGGAGCGTGCGCACCGAGGTCGCCTCGTTGTCGGGCGGTCAGCGCCAGGCCGTGGCGATCTCGCGCTCGCTGCTCGGCGATCCGAAGCTGGTGCTCCTCGACGAGCCGACCGCGGCGCTGGGCATCGTGCAGACCGAGCATATCCTGAAGCTGATCGAGCGCCTCCGCGATCGCGGCCTCGGGGTGATCGTGATCAGCCACAACCTCGCCAACGTGTTCGAGGTCTCCGACCGGATCGCCGTCCTGCGGCTGGGACGGATGGCGGCGACCTTCAAGGCCGAGGGGGCCAGTCGCGAGGAGATCGTCGCTTCGATGACCGGCGCCGACGTGAAGGAGCGAGCGACCGAGGAGACTCCACTATGAAAGCGGACGCGACGATCGGCACGGCTCCGGCGGAGCCGGTCGAGGGATTCTCGGTCGGTCGGGCGCTGCGGGCGCTGGGTCGCGGCGAACTCGGCTCGGTCCGGGTCCTGGTCGGAATCGCGGTCATCTGGACGATCTTCCAGATCTCGAACGACCGCTTCCTCTCCGCTGTCAACCTCTCCAACCTGACCCTGCAGATCGCCGCCACGGCGACGATCTCGATCGGGGTGGTGCTGGTCCTGCTACTCGGCGAGATCGACCTCTCGGTCGGCGCCGTCAGCGGCCTGGCAGCCGGCGTGATGGCGGTCCTCAGTGTCCAGCACGGCTGGCCGCCGATCCTTGGAATCGTGGCCGCGCTCGCGGTCGGGATGGCGATCGGGCTCTTCAACGGGTTCATGGTCACCGCCTTCGGAATCCCTTCGTTCGTCGTCACCCTCGCCGGCCTGCTCGGCTGGCAGGGGGCGCTGCTGTTTGTGCTCGGCGATACCGGCTCCGTCAACCTGCCGCCGAGCCTCATCACCGACCTGACGACGACCTTCTTCGACTCCGTTGTGGGTTGGGTACTCGCGATAGTCGCAATTGCCGCCTACGCCGGGAGCGTCCTGCTCGCGCGCCGCCGCCGTGCTGCCGCCGGCCTGGAGGTCGGGGCACTGACCGGCGTCGTGGTTCGTCTCGTGCTTGTCGCGGCGGCCATCGTCGCCGCGGTCGCGATTCTCAACTCCGACCGCGGCGTTCCGTTGGCGGCGGTGATCGTGGTCGTGCTCATGGTGGTGTTCACGTTCATCACCGAACGGACCCGTTACGGCCGGCACATCTTTGCCGTCGGCGGCAATCAGGAGGCGGCGCGGCGGGCCGGGATCAGGATCAACTGGATCAAGATGAGCGTGTTCACGCTCGCCTCCACCCTTGCCGCGGCGGGCGGCATTCTCGCCGCCTCGCGCGGGCTGGCGGTCAACCAGCAGTCGGGCACCGGCGACGTCCTACTCCTCGCGATCGCCGGCCCGGTGATCGCCGGCACCAGCCTCTTCGGCGGACGAGGCTTCGTCTGGTCGGCACTGCTCGGCGCCCTGGTGATCGGATCGATCTCCAACGGCATGGACCTGCTGGCGCTCGACTCCGACGTCAAGTTCATGATCACCGGCGCTGTGCTGCTCGGTGCGGTGACGATCGACGCGGCGACCCAGCGCCGCCGCGCGACGGCGACCTGATCCCCAGCGCTCTTCGCGATCGGGGCGGCAATGGCTGAGCTTCGGGCCGCGCTGATCGGCTACGGCCTCGCCGGGTCCCTCTTCCACGGCCCGCTGATCGCCGCCGCGCCGCAGATCTCACTCGCCACCGTCGTCACCGGCAACCGAAGCCGAGCCTCCCAGGCGCGAGCCGAACATCCGGGAGTCACGGTCGAGCCGCGGGCGGAGTCGATTTGGGAACGCGCCGGTGAGCACGACCTCGTCGTGATCGCGACTCGGAACGACTCGCATGTCGAGCTGGCCGCGCAAGCGATCGACGCGGGCCTCGCCGTCGTCGTCGATAAGCCCCTGGCACCGACGAGCGAGGCCGCGCGCGGCCTCGCCGCGCGGGCCGAGGAAGCCAGCGTCCCCCTGACCGTATTCCACAATCGCCGCTGGGACTCCGATCAGTTGACGCTTCGCCGACTGATCGCCGATGGCTCCCTGGGAGACGTAAGGCGCTATGAGTCCCGCTTCGAGCGCTGGCGACCACAGGTACGCCCTGACGCCTGGCGAGAGAACACCGCTCCCGCCGAGGGCGGCGGGGTGCTGCTCGACCTGGGTACCCATCTGATCGACCAGGCCCTGGCCCTGTTCGGACCGGTCTCGCGTGTCTACGGCGAGGTCGACATCCGGCGCGGCGGCGCGGCGGACGACGACGTCTTCGTGGCCCTCGAGCACATCGACGGAGTTCGCAGCCATCTCTGGGCCTCGGCGGTCGCCGGAGCACCCGGACCCCGGTTGCGCGTCCTCGGCAGCCGTGCCGCCTTCGTCGTCGACGAGCTCGACGGCCAGGAAGACGCGCTCAGGGCGGGCCTTCGGCCCGCCACCTCAAGCGACTGGGGCGCCGAACCGGAGTCCCGGTGGGGACGATTCGCACGAGGCGAGGGGAGTGAGCCGGTCCGGTCGGAAAACGGCGCATGGCCGCGCTTCTACGAGCAGGTCGGCCGTGCGCTCCACGGGGAGGGGCCAATGCCCGTCGATCCGCGGGACGCGGTGCAGGTGCTCGAGATCCTCGAGCGCACGCTTCAGCCCTGAGCCGAGCCGGATCGGTGGCGCCGCCCTAGCGGATCTTGTCGTAGATGCTGAAGATCGGCAGGTACATCGAGATGACGATGAAGCCGACGACGCCGCCTACAAAGATGATCATCAGCGGCTCGATCAGAGCGGTCAGGGCCTTGATCTTCGCGTCGACCTCGGTTTCGTAGAAATCCGCGACCTTCGCGAGCATTGTCTCGAGCTGTCCGGAGTCCTCACCGACGGACACC
>DATFON010000058.1:0-4095 GCA_035265465.1 Solirubrobacterales bacterium
TGGTCAGCACGGCCGCACCCCGGAACCGGCCGGCGCGCAGGTCGTCGAGCGCCTGGTTTGCCTCCTCCAACGGATACTCGGTGATCTGGCTGCGGACCGGGACCTCCGGCGCGATGCGTATGAACTCCTCGCCGTCGCGGCGGGTCAGGTTGGCCACCGACCGCAAAATACGCTCGCCCCACAGGATCTCGTAGGGAAACGCAGGGATGTCGCTCATGTGGATCCCGGCGGACACAACCGCACCGCCCGGTTCGACGGCACGAAGCGCCGGTGGAACGAGGTCGCCGACGGGGGCGAAGATGATCGCCGCGTGCAGAGGCTGGGGCGGGCCGCCGTCGCCTGGCTCGCAGACCTCGGACCCACCCTCCGTATCGCCGGCCCACGTCGCGCCCATCTCGAGTGCGAAGCGCTGACCGGTCTTGTCCCCAGGCCGCGTAAGCGCATAGACCTCACGTCCCTGATGCGCCGCCACCTGGCAGATGATGTGCGCGGAGGCGCCGAATCCGTAGAAGCCTACCCGCTCGGCGTGCTCGCCGCACAGGCGCAGAGACCGATAGCCGATCAACCCGGCGCACAGCAGCGGCGCGGCCTGTAGGTCGGGGTATCCCTCCGGGATCGGAAAGCAGAAGCGCTCGTCGGCGACCGCGGCCTCGGCGTAACCCCCGTCGATGTCGTAGCCGGTGAACCGGGCATTCACGCAGAGGTTCTCCCTGTCCGTGCGGCAGTACCGGCACTCTCCGTCCGTCCAGCCGAGCCAGGGAACGCCGACGCGCTGCCCAGGCTCGAACCGCTCCGTCCCCTCCCCCAATGCCTCGACCGTCGCCGCGATCTGATGACCGGGAATCAGCGGCAGCTTGGGCTTCGCCAGGTCACCGTCGACGATGTGGAGATCGGTCCGGCAAACGCCACAGGCGTGAATCCTCAGAAGAACCTGGCCGGGCGCGGGCTCCGGCTCGGGAACCTCTTCGAGTCGAAGCGGCTCCCGCTGCGCATGAAGCACCATGGCCCGCACGGCAGAGATCTTCCCGCACTGACCCCGCCGCCGCCGCGCCGTCATAGAGTGAAGATTGGGGACACATACGGTCCCCAATCCCACATTCGACGTCCCACCCCGCCGTTCACGCCGCCTTCTTGGCCGCCTCCACCAGTGCTCGTTGCAGTCGGCGAATCACTCCATCCGGGTCATTCCGAAGCTGTCGATCGGTGACGGGAATGACCGACACGCCATGGGCGGCGAGCGTGGCGACCTTCAAGCGGTCCCGCTCGAAGGCGACTCGGGCAGAGTGACCGTCCCAGCCGTCGACCTCGACCGCCAGTCGGGCATCGCGCCACAGGAGATCCACCTCGTAGCCGTGGATTCGTGCGTTGGTCTCGTAGCCGCCGATGCTGGCCTGGCGAAGCAGACGCAACATTCGTCGCTCGGCCGGTGATCGCGTTCGGCGCGGACCACCGGGCAGGTCCAGGACGCGGCGGAGCTTGGCCACTCCCCTCTTTCTCTCGTTGCCCTCGACCTGAGCGCTGAGCTCGGCCTCGGAGGCGAGCTTGCGATACGCGGCCTCGGCGACGACCCGCTCAAGCTCTTCCTCTGTCAGAAAGAGGGAGAGGTCGAGAATTGTTCGTGGCGGGCTCGTCAATGGCAGCCGGTGGCGGTGGCGGATGTCGCGTGAAGAGAGCGCCACGCGGCGAATACGAATGCGCGGCCTGTCCGCGCTCCGCTCCGACGGAACCGTCACCCAAGCCGGGGCCGAGGCTGGGTAGGGGAGCAAGTCCCAGAGCTTCGCCGCGCTCCGGTGGCTCAGGACTGCAGCTTTGCCACATGCCAGAAGCGCGGCCTGCTCCACCGCGAGCGGTGGCGGGACCGTGTGGCCGACCAGGTAGACGCCGCGGTGAATCTCATGGAGCCGTCCGTTTCGAAGTCGGAGCTTGATCTGTCGGCCGGTGACGCCGGCGTCCAGCAACTGCCACCTGGCAACTACCCCGTGTTGCCGAGCGGCGAATCGCGCGATTATGCGATCCGCGAATCGGCTGAACGATTGGGGACACATACGGTCCCCAATCCCACACTCGTCTAGGGCGCCCCCTTATTGCCCGTTTTGACGCGCGAAGCTGCCGGGGATGCTCACGGGCTCAGTAAGTCTCGACGATGTCGTACAGGGTGGTTCGTTGGGCTGGCTGGCGGCCCGCTTTGCGGGCCGCCGCGATCAGCTCGGGGGGGTCGAGGCGGACGCCGTGCTGGGACCCGGCCATGCGGGAGATGTTCTCCTCCATGAGCGTGCCGCCAAGGTCGTTGACGCCCCAGCGGAGGCTTTCCGTCGCCGCATCGAGGCCCATCTTCACCCAGCTCGCCTGCAGATTCGTGATCGTCTTGCCGAGCGCCAGCCGGAACGCCGCCGTGTGCTTGAGGTTCTCGGAGCGGGAGATCTCCTCCACCCCGTGCGTCCGCCCGAGGAGGGTGTTGAACGGGATGAAGCTCAGTGGGACGAACTCGGTGATCCCGCCCGTTCGCTCCTGGAGCTCGCGAACAACCCGCATGTGACGCGCGAGCTCCCACGGCTCCTCGATGTGTCCGAACATCACCGTCGAGGTGGACCTGATTCCGGACCGATGGCACGCCTCGATGATCTCGACCCATCGCGCGACCGGCAGCTTGTTCGGTGAGATGCGGGTGCGAACGCCGTCATGGAGGACCTCGGCCGCCGTCCCGGGCGTCGATCCGAGGCCGCACTCGAGCAGGTAGTCGAACACCGCCTCGGGGCTCCTGCCCGAGCGCTCGCACATGTAGTGGATCTCCATGGGCGAGTACGCGTGCAGGTGGATCTTCGGCGCCACCTCCTTGACCAGCTGCAACCAGCGCCCGTAGTGCTCGAGCGTGTAGTCGGGGTGGATCCCGCCCTGCATGCAGATCTCCGTCGCCCCGTAGTCGACGGCCTCCTGGACCCGTGACTGGAACTCGTCCTCGCTCACGTGGTATGCGTCGGGCGAGCGCTTCCCCTGGCCGAAGCCGCAGAAGGCGCAGCCCACCACGCAGATGTTGGTGAAGTTGACGTTCCGGTTCACCACAAACGTCGCGGTCTCCCCGGCAAGCTCGGCGCGGAGCTCGTCGGCGGCGGCGCGCATCTCCTCGATCACGGCCGGACGCGTCTCCGCGAACAAAGCCGTCAGCTCCTCTTCGGTGAGGGCCTCCCCTCGCCGCCCTTTCCCGATCGCGCGCGGCGCGACGTCGGGATCGATGACCCGGTCGGAGCGCCTTCCCGAGCCCTTACGCGGGATGAAGCTCCAGAACCGGAGCTTCACGACATCCAGGACACTCTGCTCCATCCACTCCGGCTCGAGGTACTGGGGATAGGTGCAGAGCCGCTCCGTGAGGGCGTAGCCGCGCGGCGCGAGCCGCTTCCGGACTTGGTGAGGGCTCGGGAACGCCTGCTCCGGTGAGATGTGATCGCCGTTCGCCGACAACCCACCGAGATCCGTAGCCCCCTCCTCGACGAGATCAAGCCACCAGTCGGAGAGGTTGGGCGGAATCTGAATCCCAACCTCGGGCATCAGCCGCCGACACTCCCGGACCATGAACTTCATGTCCTCCAACGTGATGGTCGTCGCCCATTCAGGGAGCTGAGCCTCTGTGTCGGCCCCGTACCCATCGGCGTCGGCCCACCTCTCCCTGGCCGCCTCATCGGCGATTTCCGCCACCTCGCGGCCGTAGTACCTCGGATGCGGCACGAAGTTCTGGAGGATGATCTCCTGGATGTGGCCGTGGCGCTCGTTGACGGCGGCGAGCGCCTCCAGGGAGGCGATCCGCTCTTCGACCGTCTCGCCGATGCCGACGAGGATGCCGCTGGTGAACGGGATCCGTAGCTCGCCGGCCGCCTCGATCGTTTCGAGGCGGCGCGCCGGGTGCTTGGTGGGAGAGCCGGCGTGAACGGTCTCCATGAGCCGCTCGGAGATCGACTCGAGCATCAGCCCCTGGGAGGCGGTGACCTCGCGTAGCCGAGCCAGATCGTCGCGACTCAGCACGCCGAGGTTGGTGTGCGGGAGCAGGCCGCGCTCAACGGCCCGCTCGCACGCCCACACGACGTAGGAGACGAAGTCGTCATG
>DATFON010000059.1:0-3192 GCA_035265465.1 Solirubrobacterales bacterium
TGCCCGCACGTGGCGCAAGCTCATGAGGGTCAACCCCGAGATGGTCGACTGGTCGCGGAAGCGGAGCGGTCCCGGCAAGCGGTCGGCCGCACCGACCGCGCCGCGCTCCGCCTCGCTGCCGGCGGTGCGCTACGAGATCCCGCCCGCAGCGGGGCGCTGATCGATGTCACCCGAGGAGGATCCCCGGCAACTCGCGGCCTTTTTGGCGCTGATCTCGTCGTTGTTTCAGAACGAGCACGCCCTTCGCGCCGACTTCGAGCAGCAGGCAAGCGAGAACGCGCGGCTTCTCGGGGCGCTTCGCGAGCGGCAGGTGCTGCTCGAGCGGCTGGCCCAGCTTCAGCGCGGGATCGTCGACCGGCTGCCGGTCCACGAGGTGCTGGAGGCGGTGGTGGAGGGCGCCTGCGAATTGCTCGAGTGCAGCGTTGGAGTCCTGTGGATCACCGATCCCGACGATCCGGATCACGCAGCCGCAGTGGCGGCCGTGGGCGCCGACGATGAGCTCCTGGAGCAGCACCGTCGCCAGCCGGCGGGCGCCGGACTCGCCGGCCGCGCAATGCGGGAGCGGACGCTGATCGTCGCCGACGCCGTGACCGGCACCGGATCCTCGGACCACCCAATCGACTTCCCGCTCGAGGGGCTCACGGCCGCGATGGCCGCTCCCGTGTACGAACGCAGCCGTGTCGTGGGAAGCCTGGGCGTGGCTTCCACGGAAGCCGGCCGCGAGTACGCCGCGCGCGATCAACAGGTGTTGCTCTCGCTGGCCGAGCACGCGAGCCTCGCGCTGAACCATGCGCGCGCGGTCGAGGAGGCCGTCCACGAGGCCCTTCATGACTCGCTCACCGGCCTGCCCAACCGGTCGCTCTTCCTCGACCGGATGCGGCATGCCCTGGCCCGCGCCGAGCGCGCCGACGCCCCGGTGGGAGTTCTCTTCTGCGACCTCGACGGCTTCAAGACCGTCAACGACAGCCTGGGTCACCGAACCGGCGACAGGCTGCTCGTGCTCGTGGCCGAGCGCCTCGCCTCCTGCCTGCGTCCGGCCGACACGATCGCCCGCCTGGGGGGCGACGAGTTCGCCGTGCTGCTCGAGGAGTTGCGGGAGCCCGGTGACGCGGCCCGCGCCGCGCAACGGTTGCTCAATGTCCTTGCCGCCACATTCGAGCTGCGCGGCCGCGAGTTCTACCTCAGCGCCAGCATCGGCATCGCCGCGGGAACCGGGGACGCAGAGACGCTTCTGCGCGACGCCGACCTCGCCATGTACAGGGCGAAGAGCCTGGGAAAGGGCCGCTACGCGGTTTACGAGCCCGGCATGCACACCGCGATCGTCGAGCGGCTGGAGCTCGAGGTCGACCTCAAGCGCGCCCTCGAGCGCGAGGAGCTGGCGGTCGTGTACCAGCCGATCTTCAGCCTGGTCGACGGAAGGGTGACCGGCGTCGAGGCGCTGGTCCGCTGGCATCACCCGACGCGCGGCATCGTCATGCCCGAGAGCTTCGTTCCGCTCGCGGAGGAGAGCGGCCTGATCGGCGAGCTGGGGAGGTGGGTTCTGAAGAAGGCGTGTCACCAGGGAGCCCTGTGGCGGGCGAAGTACCCGGGACATCCGGGCCTGGGGATCGGGGTCAACATCTCGGGCGCCCAGCTCCGCGAGCCCGGCCTCGTCCAGGAGGTCGCGGACGCGCTCGGCGACTCACAGCTCGACCCCACCGGGCTGACGCTCGAGATCACGGAGACCGCGCTGATGGAGAGCTTCGACAACGCGATCGAGCAGATCGACGCCCTGAACGCGCTGGGGGTGGACCTGGCGATCGACGACTTCGGCACCGGGTACTCGTCGCTGCGCTACCTGCGCCGGCTGCCGCTCGACGTGATGAAGATCGAGAAGTCATTCGTGGACGGAATCGGACGGGCCGGCGAGGAGCGCGCGCTCTTGCGCGCGATTGTCGACCTCGCGAGCATCTTCGGCCTCCGGGTCGTGGCGGAGGGAATCGAACGGCCCGAGCAGCGCGAGCGGCTGCTCGAGCTGGGGTGCGCGCTCGGCCAGGGGCATCTACTGTCGGAGCCGCTCGATGCGACGGACGCCGACGCGCTGCTCTTGCGCGTCGGGCTCCTGAGCGAGCGAGGCGAGGGGACACCCGAGCCGTCGGAGGGCGAGGCGGCACCACCGGCTACGATCGAGCGGCAGGCCGATCGTGGCGCGGATTGAGAGCTACAGCCCGGGACGGATCGTCATCGACGGCGTCGAGCTTCACCGCGACGTCATCGTCCTCCCCGATCGGGTCCTGACCGAATGGTGGCGACGGGATGGCCACTCGCTTGTCATCGAGGACCTGGACGACGTTCTCGAGGAACTCCCCCAGCGGCTGATCCTCGGCTGCGGCTACGCCAGTCGCATGCGGCCCGAGCCCTCCGTGATCGAGGCGCTGGCCGCGCGCGGAGTGAAGGTCGAAGCCCTGCCCACCGACCAGGCCGTCGAGCGCTTCGAGGAGCTCGAGGCGCGGGACCCCGCGGTCGTCGCCGCGGCACTTCATCTCACTTGCTGATCGCCCTCCTGTGCGCCCTGGCGCTGGCGATGGCGGCGCCGGCGCAGGCGATCGCTTCGGAGAACTTCGCCGACGAGCCGCCCTTCGGCGGCCAGCTGCCACCCCCGCTTGAGCGCCCGCCGTCGCTCTCGCAGCCGCCCGCCGGGTTCGACCTCAGCGCCAAGGAGGCGATCGCGGCGGCCAACGCAGCCGATGCGGTGCGCGACGAGCGAGCGCAGAGCCCGGGCATGTATCCGATCGCGTTCGAACGCGGCGACGACTGGCAGGTGGGCTATTTCACGGGCGCCGGTACGGATCGGACCGAGGTCGCAAAGGCGGTCGTGGACGGGCGGACGGGCGAGGTCCTGGGCGCGTGGCACGACACACAGCTGAGCGATCCGCTCGCCCGCGGCTACAGCGGTGCAATCGCACAGAAGGTGAACGCCCCATACGTCTGGCTGCCCCTATGCCTGCTGTTCCTCGTCCCATTCTTCGATCCCCGGAGGCCGTTTCGCCTCCTGCACCTCGACCTCCTCGTCCTCCTGGGGCTGGGGATCTCGCTCTTCTTCTTCAACCGGGCCGAGATCACGGCGTCGGTGGTGCTCACCTACCCGGTGCTGATCTACGTGTTCGCCCGGATGCTGTGGAGCGGGATCTGGCCGCGCGAGCGAGCCGGACC
>DATFON010000060.1:0-6989 GCA_035265465.1 Solirubrobacterales bacterium
GCGGAATCGCGTCAAACAAATAATGCAAGGGCAAGGCGGGCCACTGCTCCTTGCCGCGCAAAGGAGGCGCTCAAATCAAATGCGTCCCACTTCTCGGTCCCATCCGCAGCGGGCATCCACTGGCCGCCGACACTGACGCTCGCATTTCGCGCAACCGTCCACGGCACGCGCCACCAACCGCCCCGGTTCTCGCGGGTTTATGTCCTAGGAGCCGCCGGGCTCGGAGTCCTTGACCCAATCGACCGCATCGTCGTGCTCGCGAAACTCCTGATGCGCGCGACCTTCCCATCCTCGATCAGACTCGCCTGGGAGTAGTCGAACGTCATCTCGTTGTCGGTGCCCTTTATGCGCCCGCTGAAGCTGACGTCGGCCACGACGCCAGCTCCCAGCTCGGCCAGCCCGCGCAGCTCACTGTGGAATCCGTCGACCGTCTCGAGCCAGTCCTCGAGGTAGCCGCGAGCCCCTCATGGCCTCGGTACGTGCCGGCGTCTGGGGCGTCCTCGACCGCCTCCCAGACGACCTCCTCACAGAGGAAGTCGAGCCAGGCATCGAAGCCCCCGACCTCGGGCACGCGGTTCGCTTCGGCGAAGACCCTGCGGACCAGCTCTGCGTTGGCACCCTCGCTCATCCGCCGAGAATCTACTCCGTGGCCTGGCGTTGACCATCTGGTTTTCTCGCCGCGCACATCCGCGGCCCTGCTTTCGCGTGCAGCGAGCGTCTCGGTTGACCACCTCAACGCGCCCGCTCATGACGAGGACCAGCAGCGACAGGTTGGCTGGGCTGACGCCTGCTCCCGCTTGAAACGGACCGCGCACGCAGGGATCGAGAGTGAGGCCACGTTCTGAGCTACCCGCGCTCACTCAACGGGATCGCGTCAAACAAATAATGACAACAGCAAGCCGAGTCACTACTCCTTGTCGCGGAGGGTGTTGCACGAAGCCGCTTCCGGCGAAGGAGCGCCCGTAATGTGGGCAAGCATTCGGAGAGTCGACACGCTGTCTCGCATCCATTCCGACTTCAGGCTGTCGCTATCGATCCCCGAGGTGTCGGGGTACTCGGGGTTAGTCCACCCCCCTCTCGCATCCCGTTGGGCGCATGATCAGCGAGATCCCACCTGAGCAAGCGACGAGCGAACATCGGTAGGCCCAATGAAAGCGAGAGGGGGGTCCGCCCTAGAAGATGGCCTCCACCTCATCGATCATCGGGAGCGCCTCCTCGAGCGAGTAGGTGGCGTGGATATTCACCTTGTTCCACTGCATGAGGCGGCTCTGGAGCGCGAAGGTCCTGACGGAATCGATGTCGTCCGCCTCCGCCACCACGAGGATGATGTGGTCCGGGCCGAAGATGCGCAGCGCGCCGATGCTGACGCCGAGCTGCTCGGCGAGTTGCGGGATCTGGGTGGCACCCTCCTTCAGCATCTGCCGCGTCTGAGCATTGGCGGTGGGGCAGAGGTGGGGCGGGTGCTCGGCGATGATTGCGAATGTGGCCATGACGGCTGCTCCTTTCGTTGGGTTGAGGCTCGAGAGTCGCAGCCGCCTATTTCGCGAGCCTTTCGTCGAGCTTTCGTGTTCAGGTCGTCTCGCATACCATGAGGGCGTGAAGCAGATTCCCTGTGTCTGTGGCTACGTCCTCAAGGGCGAGGACGACGACGAGCTCTGGCAGAAGGCGCAAGCGCACATGCGGGAGGACCATCCGGATCTCGCCGGCAAGGTCTCCCGCGAGGATTTGCTGGCCCAGGCGGAGGAAACTCCTAAGCCGACGTCGTAGTTCCCTCGGCCAGCAGACGGCTGTGGACGCTCTGCAGGGCTGGACTGGGAGCGATGCCGAGCTCATTGCGCAACAACACGCGCAGGCGATCGTAGGCCAGCAGCGCCTCGGCGACGTTACCGCGCCGCTCGAGCGCCTCGATCAGGATCCGGTGGCCGGTCTCGCGGTAGGGGGCGAGCTCGATCAGCTGGCGCGCGCAATCCTCGGCCTGGGACAACGTGGAGCCGCCGAGGCCCAGCCTCGCCTGCGCGAAGCACTCGAGCCCACGCAGATGGACTTCCTCGAGCCGCCGCCGCCATTCCTCAAGCCAGGGGCGGTCCTCGCCTTGGAGCAGCGGCCTGCGGGCCACGTGGTAGGCGACGCCGGCGGGCCCCCACGACTCGGCCCACTCACCCGCCGCGACATGGGACTCGGCCCGGTGCAGCGCCTCGCGGGCGGCCTCGACGTCGACGAAGGCATCACGCGGGAGTACCAACTCGATCTCGGATCGACCCGCCAGGAGCTCGTGGCCGATGACGCTGCGCAGCTTCGAGAGCAGGACGCTCAGGCTCGGATGCTGATCCGGTGATGCGCCCTGCCCATACACAGCTGTGAGCAGTTGGTCTCGGCTCATCCGCCGATCCCGGTTGAGCACCAGGTAGGAGAACAGCAGCCTGCCCTTGGCACCCGGTAGCGCGTCCTCGACGCGCCTGCCGCCAAGCTCCACCACGAGCCGGCCGCAGAGCTGGATTCGCGTCGCCCCCGATTCCCCCATCGCCGACCAAGCTTAGAAAGGTCCACGAAAGGCCGGGGAAACGTGCCAGCGCGACCATCGCCTCCCAACTACTTAAGGGAGTGACGATGGCCAAGGAGTTCGAGTGTGAGAGGGACGGGGTCGTCATCCGCGGTGCGGACGACGGCGAGCTGGTGGCGAGCGTCGAGCGCCACATCGCCGCGGCTCACCCCGATCTGGTCGGCAAGGTCTACCGCGAGGACATCCTCGCGGCGGCGGGCGATGGACTGACGCTACGCCTCAAGCGCGTTGTGCCTTTCACCCGGACAGTCGTGTACAGGGCGCTGAGCGATCCGGAGGAACTCGCGAAGTGGTGGGGTCCGCGGGGCTTCACCGTTCCCAGCGTCGAGTTCGATCCGCGCGTCGGGGGCAGCTACCGGATCGCGATGCAGCCTCCGGATGGCGATCTCTTCTACCTCTCGGGAGCGTTCTTGGAGGTCGATCCTCCCGCCGGCCTGACGTACACCTTCCGCTGGGATCCCCCCGATCCAGATGATCGCGAGACCGTGGCCACGCTGTATCTCGAGGACCGAGGTGAGCGGACCGAGGTTCTCCTGACCCAGGGTGAGTTCGCAACGGAGGAGCGCCTCGGGCTGCATGAAGGGGGCTGGATCGACAGTCTCGGACGGCTGAGGGAGGTGCTCGGCGGGGCACCAGATTGACCCGACATCTCGCCACACCTCCCGCCCGAATTTGGGTGGTGGCGCCGATTCCGCCCAGGCGGCTCGGAGGGAGGGTTCGAGCAACACCGCAAGGACCGAGGACGTCTCGAATTGAACCTAATGACAGACACGATCCGCAACGGCGTGGACACCGAGAAGATGTTCGCCACCCCGCCGCCCTCGGCGGGACCGGTGGTCTCTCGCCAGGCGTCACCGCGTAGCTGCGGTCGCCAGCGCTCGAAGCGGGACTCATAGCGCCGTACGTCTCCCAGCGAGCCATCGTCGATCAGCCGGCGGAGCGTCAATTGATCGGAGTCACAGCGGCGGTTGTGGAAGACGGTCAGGGTACGCCGGCTCCGAGATCCCAGGTCACGCTGTGCGACCCTCCCCTGCGCAACACGTGTTGGGGATCAGCCGAATCGAAATAGCGACGCACCGAAATGAAAATGAGGTAATGGCAGAGTCCACACGCAGGGATATGGCGTAAGTGCCTTGTCCGATCACGTCATATCGGGGATCGTCCGCGACGAAAGGGTCGACCAGAAGGGAGAGGAGATGAGCAGGACGCGCAAGGTCATTGCGGCCGTGCTTGCGACCCTGGCGCTTTCGATTGCGGCTGCGCCGATCGCATCGGCCAACCCCTCACCGCCTACCAACGGCGGCAATGGCGCCGGCCAAAGCGGCCAGTGCACCGGTAACCCGGCGGACCGCCCGGCTGTCTGTCCGGGCACCTAACCGCGAGGGACGGGCGCCCGTTGCCGGGCGCCCGTGCCCGTTTAACACCTGGAGGTCGCAGGTGACTGACTCACACGATCGAGGGCAAGGCGCCGGCCACGTATCGGGGGCGGGGATCACCCGCCGCCGGCTCGTGCAATACGGAGTCGGCGCGGGCGCCGGCCTCCTGATGTGGCGCTTCGTCGGCGGCCGGGCTTGGGCCCAGCCGACCGCGACGAGTGTGCTCGACCCAACCTCGGTCCCGAAGTACGTGACGCCGCTGGTGATCCCGCCCGCGATGCCGCGCAGCGGCCGACCCCCCGGTGGGAAGCGCCGAGGAGTCGACTACTACAGGATCGCGGTGCGCCAGTTCCGTCAGCCGATCCTGCCGGCGAGCATGGGGCTGAGGCCGACGACGGTCTGGAGCTATGGCTCGCTCGATCACTCCGATTCGTTCAACTACCCGGCTTTCACGATCGAGGCGAGGTGGCGCCAGCCGGTGCGGGTCAAATGGATCAACGACCTGGTGAAACCGAGCGGCGAGTTTCGACCGCACCTGCTGCCGGTCGACCAGACGCTTCACTGGGCCAACCCGCCCGGCGGCGTCCGCGGTCGCGACAGCCACGGCGACGACCACGCGCCCTACCGGGGGCCGGTGCCGATCGTGACCCACCTCCACGGCGGCCACAGCAGTCAGGAATTCGACGGTTACCCGGAGGCCTGGTACCTACCCCATGCGCGCAACATCCCGGCGGGGTACGCGAGGCGAGGATCGCGCTACCGCGATTTCCAGGCGCAGGCCCAGCGGGCACTCGGCCAGGCGTGGACGCCCGGCAGCGCGGTCTTTCAGTACGACAACGACCACCGGGCGACGACGATGTGGTACCACGACCACACGCTCGGCATGACGCGCGCCAACGTCTACGCCGGGCCGGCGGGGTTCTACCTGCTGCGAGGCGGGCCCGACGACGCGGTCGTGGGGACCCTCCCCGGTCCGGCGCCGGCGCTCGGGGACCGGGCGGGGCGGGACTACTTCGAGATCCCGATCGTGATCCAGGACCGTTCCTTCACCGAGGACGGCGACCTCTTCTACCCCGACAACCGCGCGTTCTTCGAGGGCCTCGACCCATCGCAGCTGCAGATTCCGTTCATGCCCGACCCGGCCTGCGGTGGCCCGAGCGACGTCGCACCGATCTGGAACCCCAAGTTCTTCGGCAACTCGATCGTCGTCAACGGCGCCACCTGGCCATCGCTAGACGTGCAGAGGCGGCGCTATCGCTTCCACTTCCTGAACGGCTGCGACGCGCGTTTCCTGATCCTGCGGATGGACGACGGCCCCCCGTTCTGGCAAATCGGAAACGAGGGCGGCTTCCTGCCCGCGCCGATCCAGGTCCCCCGACTGCTGCTCGGCCCGGCGGAGCGCGCCGACGTGATCCTCGACTTCACGAACGTCCCCACCGGAAGCCAGATCATCCTGCGGAACCTCGCCCCCGACGAGCCGTTCGGCGGCGGGGCCCCGGGCGTCGACTTTGAGCCCGCCGACCCCGACACCACCGGGCAGGTCATGCGCTTCCGCGTCGTCCCCGCGACGGCTCCCGACCCGAGCACGCCCCCGAGCGAGCTTGTCCTCCCGACGCTGGCGCCGCTCGGCGCCGCCACCAACACGCGCCAGGTCTCGCTCAACGAGCAGGAGTCCGCCACCGTGCGGGTGAGCACCGAGGACGGCAACGTTGTCCTCGACTGCACCAACGGCGAGCCATTCGCACCGGCCGAGGCCGACCTCGGGACGCTGAACCCGGACGGGACCGGCAAGCCGCTCGGCTGGGACGAGCCGCTGACCGAGAATCCGGCGGTGGGAGCGATCGAGGTGTGGGAGATCCACAACTTCACCGAGGACGCCCACCCGATCCACATCCACGAGATCACGTTCGAGGTCGTGAACCGCCAGCCGAGCGGTGACGGCGACCCACGGCCGCCGGAGAGCTGGGAGGCCGGTCGTAAGGACACCGTGATCGCCTACCCGGGGGAGGTCACGCGGGTGAAGGCGCTGTTCGACCGTCCCGGCCTGTTCGTCTGGCACTGCCACATCCTCGAGCACGAGGACAACGAGATGATGCGGCCCTACCGCATCGGTCCGTGACGCGTTCGAGTCGATACGGGTGGAGTGCGGCGCGTCAAGACGCGTTCTCCGATCAAGTGATACCGGAGTGTAAGGCCGCCCTCGCCGCCGAGATCCAGAAGTTGGTGAATTCCCAGGGCTTCTACGAGCCTTTACTGATTGGCATCCGCTCGCGGACCATGCCGCGGATCCGCTCAGACCCGGCGCGGACGCCTGTCGCCGACGCCGACGGCTTCCGCCACGGCGATCAATCCGACTGCGGCGATGATGCCGACGATCACTTCGACGGAATTGAGCTCGCAGATCCCGCCTTCGCCGATCGAGCTGACGACGATCCCGCCGACGAGAGCGCCGCCGATCCCGAGCAGTACGGTCGTCAGGACGCCGATCCGCTGACGAACGGGCAGTACCAGCCGAGCGATGATCCCGATCGAGATGGCGTTCGCGGCGGGCGGCAGCCCGATCCGTATCCCAGCTGCGATGCCTGCGGCCGATATCTCCTCACCGGCGAGCACGCGTTAGGTGGCACGCTCAAGCCGCTCACGGACGGCGGGGATAACCCCATCGAACCGTGTCGTTGTAGATGGCCGCTCGCGGCCTTGGACGAGGACGACACGTGGCGCTGTGTCAAGTGCGCGCGACCGTTGGCGCCCAGCGACGTCGCCGCGCCCCACGAGCTGCCGCCGCCGGCGTAACCGCAATCCAAGCTGCAACTCTCGCCCGTGCGTAGCGTTTCGGGCTCGAAGCCTTGACTCCGAAATCCCTGCATTTACGCAAGTAAGACGACGCTACCAGATGCTTACCGTCACCAGGCCCTTGGATTCTCAGTCCGGAAACCCTCGTTCGAATCCCGGTAGCGGTGCGTCTCGCAAGCCCGCTCACACGGGGTTTCTGCTTTCACCGGGGGGCGACGAACGGCGCGAAAAGGCCGATTTGCAAACGGATTGCAGACGAG
>DATFON010000061.1:0-5269 GCA_035265465.1 Solirubrobacterales bacterium
GTAGATGCGAGTCAGCATCTGGCGGGTTTCGTCCCCGCGCCAGTACGCGCCGGCGACCGAATTGAGCTTGAACGCCTTGATCCGCCCTGTGGACGGCCCGTGCGGGCCACGGCAGAGGTCGACGAATGGACCGTTGCGGTAAAGCGACACTGTCTCGGTGCCCTCGTCCCGCATCAGGTCCTCGATCAGCTCCACCTTGTAGGGCTGCCCCTCGGACTTGAACCGCTCGATCGCGTCGGCGGCGGAGATCTCCGAGCGCTCGAACGGCTCGTCGGCGTGCACGTGGGCGGCCATCCGCTCCTCGATGCGCTCGAGATCGGACTCCGATGGCCGAAACCCGTCGGGAAACTCGAAGTCGTAGTAGAAGCCGCCCTCGATCGGCGGCCCGATCGACACCTTCGTTCCCGGCCACAGGTCGAGCACGGCGGTGGCGAGCACGTGGGCCGTGTCGTGGCGCAGCACGTCGAGCGCGTCGGGCCGCCCCGGCGTCACGATCTCGATCCGCTCACCATCGTCGAGCGGCGCGGCGAGGTCGCGAACCTCCCCGTTCACCCGGACGGCCAGCGCATCCTTCGCGAGCCGCGGCCCGATCGCCGCCGCCGCGTCGGCACCGGTAGCGCCGTCCTCCAGCTCGAGCGGCGAGTCATCGGGAAGCTTAACGGTGATCGGGGCCATGCGCGGCCATGCTATCCGGGGGAAATTGCGGGGATGCCTTCGTTGTGCGAGCCGTCGCTTGCGGGACGGGGCAAGCAGGGGGGCGGGTTGCCGGGCCCGGGCGTCCCCATGCTCACGATTGTTGGATTCCGGCCCACTATGGGCCGTAACCCGACAATCGCTGCCGATGGGATCAAACGCCGCGATGGATGGATTTCCGCAATATGGGTGCGGTTATCCGACCATCGCGCTTGGCGATCGGCCGGGGCCGGCTCCTTATTGCCCTGAACGGCTCAGTCGTTCGCCGGGTTGGCCCGCGCCCCTACCGCGATGAGCGGGCATGGTCCATCGCCCTGCGGTACGGGATGCCGCTCCCACAGCGTGTAGGGACCGGTGTTGCGCTCGAGGCGGAAACCGGCGAACGGCGGCGATGCCTGCCGCGGAGTGATCGCGTGGGCGATGCCCCCCGGCGGGGGCCCGGGGCGCGCGTCCAACGCGTTCCCGGTGGTCGCCGGCGGCTCCTCGGCCACGCACACCCGCCCCCCGCGCAGCTCCCATACGACGTAGTCGCGCCCATGCTCGTCGTCGAGCACGTTGGCCGGGACGAGAACCAGGGTCGAGCCGTGTCGGAGCTTGGGACGAAGCTCGGTGAGATCGGGAGAGTAGGTCGCGGGTCCGACCGGGCCATTCGCGAGCGCCAGGATCGTGCTGGCTCCGGCGGCGGCACAAAACGCGATCGCAAGCACAAGTCCCGCCACGGATTCCCAGCGCAGGAGGACCCCGCTTGCGCCCGTGCGGGTACGGCCGATCGCACCGCGGATCGCTCCCAACTGGACGATCGGCTCCGGGGAGAGGAGCGCGCGGACGGCGATCAGGACCGCGAGCGGGGAGGCGATCGCGGTCGCCTTGGCCGCCTGATACGGCGTGCCGGCGAAGTGCGCGTAGCCGTAGAGCACCGCCGCCGCCGCGAGCGCCGACGGAACGGCCCACTCGGACCGACGGAGCCACCAAGCGAGCCCGTAGACCAGGGCCGCCAAGCCCAGCAACTCGCCCAGGTAATAGCCGACCGCCGGCATCGCCCCATCTCCCGGGTCGAGGCGGAAATCCCCGGAGGGCCAGATGCCGAGCGCCTCGAGCGGTGAGATCGGGTTGAAGAGATTGCCGAGTCCGGCGCCCGTCGGGTTGAAGGTCTCGAAGCTCGCGAAGTCGACCATCCGTCCGATCTCGGGTGCCGCGGCCACGACGAGGACCGCGAGTGCGACAGCGCCCGCCGGCGCGGCGCGCCGGGCGAGCGCCGCCGCCGCGGCACCAGACCCGCGCCGCGCGGCCATCCCGAGCTCGACGATCGCCCACACCCCGGCCGCTCCGGCCAGCCACAGGAGACCCGGGAAGCTGTAGGCGTACACGCACCCGGCCGCGAGTGCCGCCAGCGGGACCGCCACGAACGCCCGCCGCGGACCCGCGCCGACGAGGGAGCCGTACGCCAGCTCGTGGAGGCCGATGGCAAGCGCCAGCACGAAGAGCGCCTCCATCGTCTCCTTGAATGCACCCTGGATGAGATAGGAGGCCACGAGGTAGGGCAACCCAACGAGCAGGACGCCGAGGGTTCTCCGCCACGGCGCGAGCTTCTGCAACAGGGCAAGCGGGGTGAGGGTCGCGCTGACGGCGATCGCCAGCGCCAGGCCGTCGAAGGCGTGAACCAGGCTCGCGCCGGTCGCCTTCGTCACCGCCACCACCAGCGCATGGGGGCCGAGCGGATACCCCTGGGCGAGGAGCCTGGAGCCCTCCCCGTGCGCCAGCCGATCCGCGGCAAAGAGGTGCTGCGACATGTCCGGATTGAGGCCGGTGCCCAGGATTCCGAAGCGACGCTCGACGATGAACGGCAGCGACGCGGCCAACAGCGCGGCCACGAACGGTCCGATCCCGGCGATGGCCACGGAGCGAACGCCGGGGATGCGGCCCCACAGATAGACGAGCGATGCGATCGCCAGCGCGCCGACGGCGATCGCGGCGGCGATCCCGTCGCCGGGGATCCGGACCGTCGCCCAGGCCACCGCGGTGATCGTCGCGAGCCCGACGGCGGGAGACAGCCACGACCACTGCCGGCGCCCGCAGACGCAGAAGAGGGCCTGCCCGACGCAGCCCGAGGCGACGAGGATGGCCGCGAAGGCAGCGTACGTCCCCAGCATTGGCCGGCGAGCATAGAAGCCGGCGGCGGGGCGCCTCGGTCGACCGGTGGCACGTGCACGGGACCGTGAAGTCGGTTTGGCCGCCCGGCACGCGGGTACTGCTCGGCCGAGACACACTTGGCAGTCCCGGCGACGGCGGCCATAATGTGTCCCTTCCGATGAGCTCTGGCGCGGAACCGCGGACCAAGTCGAGCACCGAGCCGGAGTTCCGGATGATCCTTCCGAGCCGCGCTGACAACGTGGCGGTCGTCCGTCAGGCGCTGGCCGGAGCGATCGAGGTGCTCGGCTTGAACGAATCTCGGCTCCTGGACATCAATACCGCGGTCAGCGAGGCCTGCAACAACGTCGTCGTCCACGCCTACGAGGGCGAGGAGGGGCCGCTGGAGGTCAACCTCTGCGTGCAGGACTCCGATCTCGAGGTGATCGTCAGGGACCACGGCGTCGGGATCCGCCCACGGGCCCCCGAGCCGGGCCTCGAGGTCCAGGGCCTCGGCCTATCGCTGATTCAGACCTTGAGCGATCGCGTGGAGTTCATGGGCGGGATCAGCCAGGGCACGGAGGTCAGAATGGCCTTCTCGCTCAACGGTCAGAGCGAGTCCTGGGTCCAGAACCTTCCAACCGAGACCGGGGAGGTTCGCCGGCCTCCGGGCGAGCTCGTCATCAGCGTGTCGGCGGGGCCGCTCGCGGCACCCGTCCTGGGGCGGGTGATCGCGATGCTCGCCGCGAGGGCGAATTTCTCGCTCGAGGGAATCTCCGAGGCGCAGCTCGTGACGGATTCGCTCGCGGCGAACGTGCCACGCGTGCTGATCGGCGGCAAGATCCAGCTCGGCGTCGACACACCCCCGGAAGAGTTGCTGGTCCGAGTCGGGCCGCTCGAGGAGGGCGGGGCCGGCAGGATCATGGACGCATCGGCGCTGGCCGAGTTACCTCCGGTGCTGGAGCGCCTCACCAAGGACCACCGCATCGAAGGCTCGCCCGACGGCGAGCTCCTCTGCCTCACCCTGGTCAACCCCCACTAGGGGGCTCGCGGTCCAGCTCAGACGGAGTCGGGGTCGTCCACGATGTCCAGCCGCTGGTCGAGCTGGGTCACGCTGAACACGCGCTCCACGGCCGCCGGACCCCGAACGACCACGAAGCGGCGCCCCGTGGACCGAGCTCGCTCGTCGGCGCCGATCACGGCACGCAATCCGGTGGAATCGATGAACTCGACTCCGCGCAGATCCAACACGAGAACGCCCGGGTTGTGGTCCTCCACCTTGGCGAGCCCCTCCTCGAACTGGGGAGCGCTCGCGATATCGAGCTCGCCGACGAGAGCCACCAGCGTCTGGCCCTCGCGCTGCTCCGTCGTGATCTCGAGTGGGGACATGAGACGAGGCGGCACGATACACCGCCACGCCGCTCAATCCCCGGCGAGAACCGCCTCGATCGCCGAGTCGAGCGATTCGTATACGGGGATCGTCCTGTCGATCGCCGTCAGCTCGAGCAGCTTTCGCACCTCACCGCCGATGGAGACAAGCGCCACATTCGACTCCCCGTTCTGTGCGGGCTTGGCGCCGTGCAGGAGGGTCGCGAGCCCGGTGGAGTCCACGAAGTCGCAACCCGTCAGGTCGATCACCAGCGGACGCTCCTCGTCACGTGCCGCGTCGCTCAGGAGCTCGCGGACCCTGGGGCTCGTGGCGATGTCGAGCTCGCCCACGATCGTGATCACCCACGCACCGCCCACGACCTCCTCGGTTGCGTCAAAGGGCTTTTGGTTCATCGGCTGGTCACCCGCATCGTCCTTGAACCCGACAACCGCCGACTGGCGGCGGATGGGCTCGAAAGGCTTGCCTTGATTGTCGACAGGAGCCTGGCACGCGCCCCAAGCTGATCCTAACCGCTTACGCCCCCCGGCTTCAGGCGATCGCGGGAATCGTTGATTCACGCAGCGTATTGCGGACTCGCAGGCGCTACTGGGCTCCAGCGAGGCCGAAGGCCGAGCAGAGAGTGGGCGCTACTGGGCTCGAACCAGTGACCTCCAGCTTGTCGAGCTGAAAAGGCCGTCACGACAACTAACGACGACTGACGACGCCAAGCGCGTTTCGCCACTCGCCATGCGGGTTTGCGCCATCTCGATCGCATGTACAAGCGGAGCCGATCCAGGCCGAGCCCGGCGACGTAGTGGCGATGTAGTGGCGACGCCATCTATGCCGCGGGCGGCACGCTCGCCTTGGGTCAGTCGCATTGCGACGAACACGCTACACCCCGCGGTCTTGTGAAAACCAGTTTCTTTCACAGCGAGCCATCCGGCGGTTAGCGAGATCCACGGTCACGCTGCGCGACCCTCCCTCCGCGCAACCCCTGTTCGATCTGAATAGCGACGTACCGGGCGGAGGCCAATTGCACGAGTCCCCGTCGTGCCTCGGCGAGCGTGTAAGGCTCTCGGC
>DATFON010000062.1:0-3654 GCA_035265465.1 Solirubrobacterales bacterium
CCAACGCCTCGACGACCCTCGCGCTCAAGAACCTGAAGCCCGGGAAGTACACGTTCTTCTGCGATGTGGACGCGCACGAGGAGGCGGGCATGAAGGGAACCCTGACGGTCCAGTAGATCGCCGCGTCGATTCGCGGCGGGCGGCCTAATATCTGAACCCATGAAAGGCACATGCCAGTGCCGGCGCCTTACGGCACCGGCCTAGAACTCATGGGGCGTTACCACGTCACCACATGCGGGTACTGCCCGGCCCCGGCAGAACCCGCCGACCCTCTTCCACGCCTCCGGTAGAAGGTGATGATTCTCACCTAGTGGCGGGATCGGCCTGAGTTAGGTTGCGGGCGGTCGCCAATCCGGGCGATCCGTCACAGGAGGTGACCGTGAGAAAGAAGTTCGCAGCTGTGGTGTGCGCAACCGTGTTTGCTGGCCTGGGGGCTAGCACCGCCTTTGCGGGCGAGGTAACTGGCCCGCCCGGCACTCCGGGAGTCCCATTTTCGGGTTCTGGGGTTGAAACCGGGGCACCCGCGCACTCTCAGTCGATTTGTTCCTTCAATGGCCTGAACGACATGAATCCCAGTCAAGGCCCAATCGACAGCATCGTCCAGACCCCTCATAACCAGGGGTCTCCTGGCGACGCGGGCCACGGAGCGTGCAGGGGCGGAACCAACCCGCGTCTGTAAATCAGACTGGTCGTTGCTTGGCCCCGGCCTCAGCGTCGGGGCCAAGCCCGATCCCGTCATCGCGCTACTTGGAAGTGTTCGTCGGGCCTACAATCCGGCCCGGAGCGGCTCATGCGGCTTATGCCAAATCGCTATCACGTGACGACGTTCGGGTGCCAGATGAACGAGCACGATTCCGAGCGCATGAAGGGCATGCTGGAGTCGCTCGGCTACGAGGAGGCCGACGGCCGAGCCGACGCCGACCTGATCCTGTTCAACACCTGCTCGATCCGCGAGTCGGCCGACAACCGCTTCATCGCCCACCTGGGAGAGGCAAAGAGACTGAAGTCGGAGGACCCCGAGCGCGTGGTCGGCGTGGGGGGTTGCTGGGCCCAGTCGGTCAAGGACGAGGTGTTCGAGCGTTTCCCGTTCGTTGACGTCGCCTTCGGTCCGGGCCAGATCCACCGACTGGCCGAGTTTCTGACGCAGGACTCGCTGACGGCCCAGGGGTACTTCGACTTCGAGGATTTTTCGGGCCACCTGCCGGCGAAGCGCGAGCGCGAGTTTCAGGGTTGGGTGCAGATCTCGGTGGGCTGCAACTGCGCGTGCGCCTACTGCATCGTTCCGCAGACCCGCGGACGCGAGGTGAGCCGCGACCCGGACGAGCTCATCGCCGAGATCCAGACGCTCGCCGCCGACGGCGTTCGCGAGGTAACCCTCCTGGGACAGAACGTGAACAGCTACGGGCGCGATCTGCCCAAGCCGGATCGGATCACGTTCGCGGAGCTCCTGCACCGCGTGGACGCAATCGACGGGGTGGAGCGAATCCGCTACACCAGCCCGCACCCCAAGGACATCCGCGAGGACGTGATTCGCGCGCACGCGGAGCTTCCCGCGCTGTGCCCGCACATCCATCTGCCGCTCCAGTCGGGCTCGAGCCGGATGCTGAAGGCGATGCGCCGCACCTACAATCGCGAGCGCTACCTGGATCGGGTGGCGCAGATTCGCGAGCACGTCCCCGACTGCGCGCTGACGACCGACATCATCGTCGGGTTCCCCGGCGAGACGGAGGAGGACTTCACCGCGACGCTCGAGGTCGTCGATGCGGTCGGCTATGACAGCGCCTTCACGTTCGTCTTTTCCCCCCGGCGCGGAACGGAGGCGGCGTCGTTGCCCGACCAGCTTCCGCATCCGGTCAAGCGCGCGCGCATGGAGCGCCTGGTCGAGCTGGTGCAGCGTCGCGCCCGCGAGCGCGCCCAGCGCTTCGTCGGAAGGACCGTCGAGGTGCTGGTCGAGGGGCCCAGCCGCACCGACCCCACACGGCTTCGCGGCCGAAGCCCTCACAACAAGACCGTCAACTTCGACGGTACCGCGCATCCGGGCGAGTTCGTCCAGGTCGAGATCACGAGCGCCACATCGACCACGCTGGCGGGCCACGAGAAGCTCCTGAGCCGAGTCCCCTGAGGGTCCTCGCGCGGAATGTCGCAAGAGGATCTCGATCTCGCACGCCGGATGATCGAGTGGTTCAACGCACAAGACACGGATGCGGCTCAGGCCCATTCGACGGATGACGTCGAGATCGTGCCGTTGCGGGCCGCGATGGAGGACACGATCTACCGGGGTCCGGCAGCGTTTGCGGCCTTTATGGCCGACAACGAGGAGGCCTGGGAGGAGCTTCATTTCGACACCGAGGCGGTTCGCCAGGCAGGCGAGCGGGTCGTGGCGATCGGGCAGCTGTCGGCGCGCGCTCGCGTTACGGGTGCCGATGTAACAGCGAGGCTGGGGATGGTCTTCGAGTTCAGGGGCGGCGAGGTCTCGAAAATCCGAACGTACGCGGATGTGGCGAAGGCGCTCGAAGTCCCCGGGTTGCCGGAGTAACGCGGGCAAGCCATCGAAGGCTCTCGACTCAAGGTCCTCGCGATCTTCGAGCCGAGGCACGGATGACGCATTTCGTGCCTGATATAGCCCGCTGGAGCCCGCTGGGACACGCCTGGCGCTGGCGCTTACTGGCGCATTACTGGCGCATCCGCCGGGCCGGATCCGTTCGCACCGCAGGCGACAATTGCTACATGAGGTACCCGACCCCCAGGAGTTGTAATGAGGTGTCCAGACTGCGGCGAACGCGCCGAGGTTCTCGATAGCCGTCCTCGTCCCGATGGCGCCGTTCGACGTCGCCGCCAGTGCACAAGTTGCGAGCGGCGCTTCACGACGATCGAGCGCTCGTGTCGGCGATGACGAGCTCGCGGCCCAGGTTGCCGCGCTCGCGTTGCACCTTGCCGATCGCGATGCCGATCAAGTTGGCGTCCGTGTGAGGGATGCCGCATGACTTGGGAAATCCACATCCCCACCGAAACCGCCGCGACGCTCCGCTCACCGATGTCGGCTTCGACGCCCGGCATCTCGAGGACCCCGAGGACCGGGCAGTCGTCCGCGAGTTCGTCCTCGACTCGATGCTGAATAGCGGCCTCGAGACGGTCGGCGACATGCTCGACATGCTCTCGAACGCCGGTCCCGCCCAGCGCCGTGAGCTCTTGAACAAGTGCCGCGTCGCCGCCGGGCTTGAGACCGTCGAGGACGTCGAAGGGCATGCCCGTTTCGTGCAGGCAAACGAGGCGCTGCTTTACCGGCCGCACCGCCCGGTCCCGTCCTGCGCTGTCTGCGGCGCCCATCCGACAACTCCACAGGGCATGCCCGACCCGAACATCCCCGCCGTACGGCGGCGGCCGTCGCATCACCGAGATCGACTTGTTCGAGATCAGCGTGACGAGCAAACCCATGCATCCGAGCACGCGGGCGCTCGGCTGGAAGTCACAGCGGCCGATCCAGATCGTGAGCTTCGAGTGCTGACCTGCGGGCTACTCCCGCAGCCCGGCGGCTGCGAGGGCTTCGGCCTGGTCGAGGAACATCTCGAAGTGAGTCGCCCTGCCACCTTCGATGGTCCAGATGTTTGCCAGGGGGAGGCTGACCGGGATACCGCTCTCCCTACCGACTGCGTG
>DATFON010000063.1:0-4658 GCA_035265465.1 Solirubrobacterales bacterium
CGCGGAGGTGACGGGGCTCGACTCGCAGCCCGAGATGGTGTTCAAGGCGCGCGAGCACGGAATCGAGGTCCGCCTGGCCCGGATGCAGGACCCTCTGCCCGACGGCCCGTGGGATCTGGTGATCTCGGTGCTCTCGGTGCACCACCTCGACGTGGATCAGAAGCGCGACCTGTTCCGCCGGGTGCGCGAGCACTCGCGGGCGCTCGTGATGGGCGACGTCGTCATCGCCGAGCCGCAGCTGACCTCGCTGGAGGAAGGCGTGGACCTCCCCTCGCCAGCCGAGGACATGGCCGAGTGGTGCGGGGGCGAGATCGTCTGGCGCGGCGACGACCTGGCGGTCATCCGCGCGACGTACTAGCGATCGAGAATCGATCTATTCGGCTATAGACCGAATAAAGCGACTTTCGGCGGCGGGAAGGCCGCAACGGAAAGAGCCCGCCACTGAGCGGGCTCTTTCGAGGCTGCGCGTCGGCAGCACTCGCCTGTTGATGCGGAGCGTAGCGCGCCGCCGCATACGATCCTCGCCGCCCACCAGCAAGGAGGAGAAGCAATGCCCAAGGTCCTGTACGAGAAGCGCGACCGGATCGCGTACGTGACGATCAATCGGCCAGAGGCGCGGAACGCGATCGACCCCGATGTCCACCGGTTGATGATCGAAACCTGGGCCGATTTCCGCGACGACGACTCCGTCGACGTCGCGATCCTGACCGGTGAGGGCGACGCGTTCTGCGCCGGCGCCGATCTCAAGACCTACATCCCGCCGATCATGGCCGACGCGACTCCACACGACATCCGCGAGATCGTCGAGCTCGGATTGAACGGCTTCACCCGCGGGATGCACCGGATCCCGAAGCCGATCGTCGGGGCCGTCAACGGCTGGGCGCTCGCCGGCGGCCTGGAGACCGCGATGGCTTGCGACATCCGCATCGCCTCCGAACGCGCGATGTTCGGCTCGTTCGAGGCGCGCCGCGGGTTCCACCACGGCGACGGCGGGCTCGTGCGACTGGTCAACACCTGCGGTGTCGGCGTGGCGATGCAGATGCTGCTGACCGCCGAGCCCATCGACGCCCAGCGGGCGCTCCAGTGCAACATGGTCAGCAAGGTCGTCGCGCACGAGGAGCTGATGGCGGAGGCGGAACTGGTGGCCCAACAGATCCTGCGCAACTCCCAGGCGGCGGTCCGCTCCGCCAAGCAGACGATCCTCGACGTGATCGGCCAGCCGCTGGACTTCCAGCTTCGAACCGAGGCGTGGAACGCGTACACGTGCGCGGATCCGGAGGAGACCAAGGCGCTACTCGGCCGCTTCTACGAGAAGACCGACGCCGGACGGGCCGGCGAGCACGAGACCGCGTTGTAAGTCATCGATACCCGGGCCGGGCGACGTCGAGCTTGCGGGCGACGTGCTCCCGCAGTCCCGCGATCGCCTCCGACAGCCGCGCGTCGAGATCGCCCTGGCGAATCGACGCGGAAAGGGCCGTCGCGGCCTCGCGCACGTCATCGGCGTGCGATCCGCTCAACGCCGAGAACAGCTCCAGATCGCGCCGCGAAGGCTCGTCCCCGGCTCGAAGCTCGCGCGCGATCACCGCGCAGAGATTGGCGAGCACGAGCACTCGGAAGCGGCGTTCGCGTGGAACCCACTCCCGCACCTCCGCATATAGCTCGGCGGCCATCGCGTCGAGCAGCTCCGGGGCAGTGGGCCGGTCCTGCATCGGCGGCTATCCCTCCCCGAACGGCAGGAGTTGGAGGAGGTCCCATTCCGGCTCGCAGATCCGCCGGCCCAGGGAGGCCAGCTCGGCCGAGGGTCGAGCGCCGGTCAGGTGATCGTGGGCCTGGCGGGCGCAGATCACCGCCCACTTGACGTTTCCCATCGCCTCCCACCAGCGAATCCGCTCCGGGGAGGGCGGGTCCCCGCCGGCCCCCTCGTAGGCCTCGAGCAACTGCGCCAGCGAGCCCACTCCCGCCACCGGCTTCTCATCGTTGCCGAAGCGCCACGAGCGCACGCAGAGCCAGCCGATGTCCTCCGCCGGGTCGCCCGAGTGGCACAGCTCCCAGTCGATCACGGCGGCCAGGCCGGACTCACCGACGATCAGATTCCCGAGGCGGAAGTCGCCATGCACGAGGCACTCCCGCGCAGGCGGGGGCGGCGGGTGTAGCCGCAGCCAGCGCAGGCCCACCTCGACGGCCGGCAGCGGCTCGCCGACGCCGTCCAGGGTCGCCTCCCATAGCTCGCAGGCGGCGAACGCCGGATCGGAGTCAGAAGCGGAGACACCCTCGATCTCGCGGCCCTCGATCGAGTGGATTCGTGCGAGCGCCTCTCCAAGCTGCGCCGGCAGTACCCGGCGCGCCGCGGCCAGGTCGTCGCGCCGCAGAACCCGGGGTGCCACCGAGGTCCCGGCGACGTGGTCCATCGCGAATCCGGCGCTCTCGAGGCGGCCATCGGCCGGCTCGAACGCGATCGGACGAGGCACCGGCACCCCCGCGGCGGCGGCCGCCTGGACGACACGGAACTCGACCTCAAGCGGCGCGAAGGAATCCCGTGCGCCGAGGGGATCCCTTCGCACGACCCAGCGGCGATCGCCGGCCTCGGCAAGGAACGTCTCCCTCGATGCGCCGCCTGGGATCGTCGAGAGCGCGAGCGCGCCGGGGTCGGACCCCTCCGCCTGGGCGATCAGCGCACGGATCCCGACAGCAAGCGCGTCCTCAGGAGGTTGGTTCACGGTCGAGCCCGTGCCGTGTCCAATGGCGGTCCGGGATGTCCGCGGGGTCCTTGTACCAGTACCAGGTGCACGGATCGCGATCGAAGTCCTCGGGGGGATCCGACGGATAGACCGGATAGCCGATCCAGCGAATCGGCAGCGTCTCGTTCATGAACGCGCAGTGCGTGCAATACAACGGAAATCCCTCGCGCTCGTAGCTCCAGTGGTGCGCCTCGTCGGTGACCCCGAATCCCTCCGGGCCGTAGCGGCGGTTTCGCCACAGCCGCTGCCCCGATCCGCAGGGGTTCATCGTGAACGTGATCTTCTCGTCGTCCTCGGTGATCTCGAAGGCGCCCGGGCTGGGACCGACGCCGCTGGTGGAGTGGGCACGCCAGGTGGCCGCCAGCGCCTCCGCGATCGCCCTGCGATCGCTGTCGGCGATCCTCTCGACCGGCTTCCGCCAGCTGCGCTCCAGCGAGTACGTCCAGGCCTCCTCCACGCCGTCGTCGCCGAGCCTCTCCTTCACGAAGGAGATCAGGCCCGCGATCCCGTCGACCAGCAGATCGTGCATGAACTGCGATTCGGACTTCATCGCCTCGCAGAGCGCCTTCGCCTTCTCGAGGTCACCGGCCTCGATCGCCTCCACCGCCCGCTCCATCGTCGGCCGCGACATCTCCCGAAGCTCCTCGTTGCTGAACCACCTGTCACCCATCGCGCAACCTCCCGTCGGTCGCCGGGACACTATGCGGCCGAACCCTAATCCCCCTGTGTCTGGGGGCCATCCCGCCACATCAGCCAAACGGGCGGACCCCCCGCGGGTACGTTCATCTCGCCGGTGACGGCGAATCCGTTGCGCTCATACAGCGCGCGGCTCCGAGGCGTGGAGGACTCCAGATACGCGGGAAGCGCGGCGGCGTCGATCTCGTCGAGCCCGGGGCGCATGAGCGCGGTCCCCAGCCCTCTGCCCTGCCATTCGGGGGCGACCCCCATGACCGCCAGGTACCAGTGCGGCGGCCCTTTCGGGTGCTTGACATCCATGCGCAGCCGCGACCAAAGAGCGAGCGGCAGCCGTCGCCCGAACGCCCTCAGCATCGTGGGGCCGTCCCGAATGCTTCTGGTCAGCGGCACGCGCCACCCGTCCGGAGGACCCCAAACCGCCGCCCCTACGACCTCCTCGGTCGTCCATACGAGCCCACGGGGCAGTGCGACCTCGCGGAGCTCGGTCTCGAAGAAGATCCGCAGCCGCTCCGTGCGGTCCGCCGAGTTCGGCAGCACGTGGGAGAAACCCGGGTCGTCGCTGAACGCGCGGGCCAGCGAGTCGCCGAGCTTCTCGGCGTCGTCGGGTCGTGCCCGGCGGATCTCGCCGGCTGGGCTCGCCATATGAAGCGGGTGGTGGGGCGAGGGAGCTAGCCGACCTCGGCCGGCTCTTCCTCACGGCCCGCGAGGCGATCGCGCCCGCGGCGCACGGCCGCGAGGAACTTCTCGAGGTTGACCTCGAGCGTCGACAGGATCTCGTCGGCGTAGTCCTCGGCTCCAAGCCTAATCTGGCGCTCCGTCTCGCGCGCGTCCTCGATGATCTCCTCGGCGGCGCGCTCGGCCTGCTTGTAGACCTCCTCGTCGGAGATCAAGCGCGCCTGCTGATCGCGAGCCTCCTTGACCACCCGCTCGGCCTCGCGCTTGGCCTCGGCGAGCATCTCCTGCCGCTCCTTGACGATCCATCGCGCCTGCTTGATCTCCTCGGGAATCGTCGCCCGCATCTGATCGAGCAGGTCGTAGATCTCCTCACGATCCACGCGCACCTGATCCGTGAGCGGCACCGGCCGCGCGTTGTGGATCAGGTCGTCGAGTTTGTCGATTAGGACTAGAACGTCCATGATGAGTGCGGAAAGCTTACGCGGAGCGGCGGAAACCCGGACCGACGGCCCAGATTTCGCCGTCGAGTTGCAAGCTCCTGCCCAGGAA
>DATFON010000064.1:0-10498 GCA_035265465.1 Solirubrobacterales bacterium
TGCTCGGCGACTCCGACCATCCCTACGGCCCGGTCACCGTCGAGACCTACCAGTGGTTCGTCCGCAACGCCGGCAACGTCTCCGACGCCTACTCGATCGTGATCTGCGACGAGGCGCACACCGCGCTCGGTGAGAAGACCAGCGCCTGCATCCGCCGCTGGACCGGACCGGTGTTCATCGGCATGACGGCGACCGGGGCGCTGATCGCCCGCCACGTCGCCGACCTCTTCCCGACCCAGACCTCGCGCTTCGACCTCGCCCAGGCGGCGCGGCGCGGCGTCATCGCGCCGCTTCGCTGCATCCGGATCCCGCCCGGACCCGGAGTGCGGACGATTGCCAAGGTCCCGCTGCGCCGAGGCGAGGTGGATCAGGACTTCGACCAGGAAGAGCTGGCCGCCCTCCTCGACCAGGAGCCGTTCAACGTCGCCGTCGCGGACCTGTATCGCTCGCGCTTCCGCAAGGTCCCGGGCGTCGTCTACACGGCCGGCGTGCGCCACGCGAACCACGTGGCCGCCTCGTTCCGGGCGGCGGGAATGAAAGCCCGCGCGGTCTCCGGCGAGACGCCGAAGCGTGAGCTCGCGGAGATCCTGTCCGCGTTCGAGCGCGGTGAGGTCGACGTTCTGTGCAACGCGATGCTGCTCGCGGAGGGGTGGAACTCACCTCGGGCGACGATCTGCATGCACCTGGCCCCCACCGCGTCGCGGCGTGTCTACCAGCAGCGGGTCGGACGGGTCACCCGCCGCGCGGCCGAGAAGGAAGCCGGCATCGTCATCGACTTCGTGCACCCCGCGACCACGAGCGACGAGACCATCGTCACCCTGCACAGCCTCCTGGACCGCGACGTGTACCGCGGTGGCGCGATCGTCGTCGGCCCGGTGCGGCGCGGCCGGGGCCGCCGCGTCCGGGTGGAGCGGCGCGTCGTCCCGGTGTCCGCGGACCCCGAGCGCCGGCTCGCTGTCCTGGAACGGGAGCTGTGGCGGATCGCGGTCGAGAACCTGAACTATTCCGAGCAGCACGCCTGGGCCGCGCTGGCCGGCGCCCGGGTCACCACCAACAACTGGCGGCGCGCCAAGGCAATGCTCCAGCACGACCAGGCCAAGGAGCTGCGGCGACGGTTCCTGCTCACCTGCGTGCAGCGCAATCGCAATCAACAGCTGCGGCTGAAGGCGCTTTCCGAGATCGCCGCGCTCCGCGACCCGGAGGCCTTCGACGACTCGCTGGAGGTTGTGGCCACGTGGCCGCGCGAGGAGCGGCGGGCGGGGGCCAAGGTCCTGCTACAGGCACTCGCGGAGCGCCGTATCGGCCGCCGCGACCAGGCTCAGGCCTGGGTCTGGCGTCTCGCGGCGATCACCAGAGAGCTCCACGAGGAGTACGCGGTGCAGCGCTGGCCGGAGACGAAGCGCCTCCTGGGCCTCTTCGTGAACTCCTCGGGCCGCGCCCACGGCCGGAACGCCCGCCGCATCGTCCACGCCGCGCGCCAGCAGGATCGCCGCCTGGCGATCTCGCTCCTGGCCGCCGCGGTCGCCCATACGCCGGAGGCCGAGGAGGTGCTCCGCGGCGCCCGCATGCGCATGGCTCGCAAGCCGTCAGCGGTCGCCCGCGAGCTCCTGCGCAACTTCCCGCGCTCCGGCGGCAAGCGCCGGCGAAGGCGAGGGAAGCGCACGGGCGGGAACGGCGGCGAGAATGGGTCACGTGGCCGGGCGGAAAACGGCAAGAACGTCGGCAACGAGGGCAGCGACGGGAACGCTCCTCAGGCCCGAGGCGCCAAGAGCGCCCGCAAGGCCGACTCGGACTAGAAATTCAGATCGAGTGCGGGATTGACCCCAATATATGGGGCAAATCACTCATTCGACGGGATCCACCGAGATGAGCTGGACCTCGCCCGCGCCCAGGCTCAGGCGCTCTCCCTCGCTGCTCAATACGACGAGGTTGCCGCGATCGTCGATCCCTTGGGCGACCCCGGCACCCGCCTCCGTCACCCCACCCGCGCCCGTCCATCGCACTTCCCGACCGCGCAGCGCGTCCCGCTTCTCGAACTCGGCCAAGACCCGTTCGTGCTCGGCGCCCACCCACTCGTCCAACTGCTCGCAGACGGCGTCCAGGGCATCCTCGGTGCCAACCCCGTGACCCACCGACGCGGCCGGGTGGCGGAGGTCCGTCGGGAACTCGTCGGGCGCGATGCTGACGTTCAGCCCGATGCCGATCACGGCCCAGGAAGGGGGCTGTGCCTCGATGAGGACGCCGGCCAGCTTGCGTTCGTCGCTCCAGACGTCGTTTGGCCACTTGATCCGGCATTCGAGCGGGGCGAGCGACTCGACGGCGCCGCATACCGCCAGGGGGACCGCCAGGGGCAGCAGGACGTGCTCCGCGCCCAGCGGGCTCAGGATCGCGGAGGCAAGGAGCGCCTTTCCGGCCGGTGCCGACCACTGCCGGCCGCGCCGGCCGCGGCCGGCGGTCTGCTCGCCGGCCGTCACGACCATGCCACTCGGCGCCCCCGCGATCGCGAGCTCGCGGGCTTGCTCGTTCGTGGAGTCGGCGAGTCGGAAATGCCGGCGTGGAGTGCCGAAGGCGTGGTTGATGGTGGCGAGCACCGCTACCGGTCCGCCGGGCGCAGCACGACCTCGGCTCCCGGCTCCAGGTCGAGGTCGGCTGCGGCGTCGCCGCGATTTACGGCCAGCGCCATGCTGCCGTAGGAGTCCTCGTACAGGATCAACCCGCCATCCGGGACGTCGGCGAACGTGAGCGCGAAGACGGCCCGGTAAGTGGCGCCCACCGTCTCGATTTCGAGCGGGCGGCCCAGGCGAAGCCCGGTTTCGGGAAGGTGGCGATCGGCGAGGTCGAGGGCTGTGTTGCCGTAGCGGTCGACCGACACTACGTGGGCGACGACGCGGCCGGCCTCGATGCTCGGCTCCCGTGCGGAGATCCGGACCAGCGACTCGCTGTCGATTCTCTCCCCGGCCTCCGCGAGCGCCGTACCGCGCGCCAGGTGGGCTGCCAGGGGGGCAAAGATGTCGCGTCCGTGGAAGGTCGCCGAGATCGGCTGGAGCCGCAAGGCGGACAGCGAGATGTCGACCGCCTCGGCGGCGCCGCCGAGTCGCTCGATCGCCGGCCACAGCAGTCCGTTGTCGGGGCCGACCAGGATCCGGTCCTCGGTCGCCGTACGCACGGCGACCGCGCGCCGCGGTGAGCCCACGCCGGGATCGACCACCGCCAGGTGGACGCCCGCCGGGGCGTACGGCACCGCGTTCACCAGGACGGCGGCCCCCTGATCGACGGCGTGACGCTCGATCCCGTGCGTCAGGTCGATGATCGGAGCGTCAGGCGCGATCCGCGCGATCACCGCCCGGCAGACGCCGGCGAACTCATCGTCATACCCGTAGTCGGAGAGGAAGGTGATCGGCCGGGCACCCATGGCCCCAAGTTATTAGAGGCGGCGACTTTGTCGCCGCAGAGGCATGTCAGGCGGCGAAGCCGCCGCAATTGGTGTGGCCGGACTTCAGCCGACGGGGGCGGGACGGCCGATGTGGAAGCCCTGCGCGTAGTCGACCCCGAGCTCGATGACCAGGTCCAGGGTCGCGGCGTCCTCGATGCCCTCGGCGACCGTGAGCACGTCGAACTCGCTTGCGATCGCGACGATCCCGCGCACGATGGCCCTGTCCTCGCGGCTCGTGGCGACATCGCGGACGAAGCTCGTGTCGATCTTGAGGTAGCGCACCGGCAGCACACGCAGGTGCGTGAGCGACCCGAATCCCGTCCCAAAGTCGTCCAGCGCGAACTGGCAGCCCAGACGGGTGAGCCGCTCCGCGAAGTCGACCGCCAGGTCGAGCTGCTCCAGTGCCGCCGTCTCCGTGATCTCGAAGACCAGGTTCGCCGGATTGACGTCGGCCCGATCGATCCAGTGCTCGAGCCTCGCCGTGAACTCCTCGTCGCCGATCGAGACGGCCGACAGGTTCACCTCGGCCCGCCGCCCCTGCCGAGACAGCGCAACGGCGTGCGCGGCCATCCAGCGGTCGACGAGCCCGATCAGCCCACAGCGCTCGGCGTCCGGCAGGAACTCGGCGGGCGCAAGAACCTTGTTCGAGCCGTTGGTGCCGCGCATCCGAACCAGCAGCTCCTCCTGGACGATCTCGCCGCGACGGTGGTCGAGGATCGGCTGGCTGTACGCCAGCAGGTGCTCATCGGTCAGTACGCCTCGCAGGCGGGTCTCGGTCTCCTTCTCGTCGGTGATGTCGAAGGCCACCGCGAACCAGGTCTCCCCGTCGGCGCGGGCGCTCCAGCGCAGCCACCGCCAGCCGCCGCCACTGGCCCGGTAGCGGTTCTCGAAGTTGACCACGTGATAGTCCGGCCGCGTGACCTTCGACATCTCCGCCGCGGTCCGGTCCCGGTCCGCGGGATGGATGAAGTCGGTGAGCGGGCGCGACATCAGCTCCTCGCGACTCCAGCCGAGGACCCGCTCCCACCCGCTGTTCATCGTCGTGAAGTAGCCGGCGGAGTTGACCGTGCAGATCAGGTCCCGCTCGATATGGAAGCCGAACTCGCCGGCCCCAGCGTCCCTTCCAAATCTGTTCGTGGCCACTTGCTCCCTCACGGCTCCGAGCCCGGGGGCGGACTCCACGGCCTTCCATCAGGCTAGGGGCGGACGGCGCCCGCTGTCAACCGGGAACCACTCGTCCGGCGGCATCGAGCAGGAGTCCCTCCACGAGCCCCTCCGGGTCGTGGCGCCGGGCCTCGACGTCGACAGTCAACCCCGCCTCGCGCGCCGCCTCGCTCGTCACGGGCCCGATCGAGACGATCCTGGCCCGCTCGGGTAGGCCGTCCCCCACCGCCGTCACGAAGTTCCGCACGGTCGACGAGGAGGTGAAGGTGACGTAGTCGGCGGATTTCGCGGCCTCGACGGCCGCCGGATCGGGCTCGCCCGCGACCGTCTCGTACAGGGCCACGACGTCCGCCTTCGCTCCACGCTCGCGAAGTGCTTCGGGCAGGACGTCGCGCGCCTCCGCGGCCCGGGCGACGAGCACGGGCCGGCCGGCCACGTCGACCGCCGCCAGAGACTCCACGAGCGCCTCGGCGACCGAGCGCTCGGGTACGACGTCGGGGCGGATGCCCCGCTCCGAGAGCGCGGTCGCCGTGCCGGGCCCGATCGCCGCGATGGTGGCGTTGGCGAGCGCCCTGGCGTCGAGCCCCCCAGCGTCGAGCGCGTCGAACAGCAGCCGCGCCCCGTTGGGGCTGGTGAGGCAGACAAGGGCGTAGGAGTGGATGGCGCCGATGGCGTCGCGCACCGCGGGCGAGTCGATCCTGGGCGCGATCCGGATCGCGGGAAGCTCGATGACCTCCGCCCCGAGCGCCGCCAGCGTGGCCGCCATGCCGCTCGCCTGCGCGCGCGCTCGGGTGACCACGACCCGCAGGCCGAAGAGCGGCCGGCGCTCCAGCCAGGCGATCGTCTCGCGCCGCGCCGCGACGGCGCCCGTCAGGACGATCGCCGGCGGGCCGAGGCCCGCCTGGGCGACGGCGTCCGGCAGCTCGGCCAGTGGTGCCGTCACGGTGCGCTGGGCCGGTGTCGTACCCCGCTCGACGGCGGCCGCAGGCTCGGCGGCGTCCCTTCCGGCGGCGACCAGTCGAGCGACGTTGTCGCTCAGGCGCCTCACCCCCATGTACAGCACGAGCGTCCCCGGAAAGCGCGCCACGGCATCCCAGTCGACCGCAGAACCGTCCTTGGACGGATCCTCGTGACCGGCGACGAAGGCGACGGCCGATGCATCGTCGCGATGCGTCAGCGGAATCCCCGCGTAGGCGGGGGCGGCGACGCCCGCTGTGACGCCGGGCACGACCTCGAACGGAATGCCCGCGTCGGCGAGCGCCTCTGCCTCCTCGCCACCGCGACCGAAGACGAACGGATCGCCTCCCTTCAGGCGAATCACGCTTCGCCCGGCGCGGGCGTGCTCGACCATCAGCCGCTCGATGTCGGGCTGCGGCAGCTCGGGCTCCCCCGGCCGCTTCCCCACGTACACAAGCTCGGCTTCCTCGCGAGCGCCCCGCAGCGACGCGGTGGCAATCAGGCGGTCGTGCAGGATCACGTCGGCGCTCGCCAGGAGCTCGGCGCCGCGCACGGTGATCAGCCCGGGATCGCCGGGCCCCGCCCCAACCAGATACACGACCCCCTGGCGGGCGGCCATCAGAACGAGGCCTCCGCTCGCTCGAGGATGTCCCGCGCTCCCGCCGCAAGCATGCGATCCGCGAGCGTCTCGCCGAGGGCTGCCGGTTGCTCCGGATCGCCCGCGACGCGATCGCGAATCCACTCCGAGCCATCCGGAAGACCCGCGTACCCGTGCACGGCCAGCTCGTCCCCACTCAAGCGCGCGCAAACTCCCACCGGCGTCTGGCACGTGGCGGCCAGTGCGACGACGGCCGCGCGCTCGGCCGTCAGCTCCACGAGCGCATCATGGTCGGAGATCCGTGCCGCCTCGGATGCCGACTCGAGATCGTCTCGACGCGCTTCGATCGCAAGCGATCCCTGGCCCGGCGCCGGCGTCAGCTCGTCGATACCGAAGGTGAAGGCAATCTCCGAGTCGCGCTCCAGCCGGCGCAGGCCCGCGGCCGCGAGCACGATGCCGTCGTAGGAGCCTTCGCCCAGCTTCCGAAGGCGCGTATCGACGTTGCCGCGGAGCTCGACGACGTCCAGGTCGTCCCGCAACGCCAGGAGCTGAGAGCGCCGCCGGAGGCTCGAGGTCCCGACCCGTGCGCCCGCCGGCACCTCGGCGAGCGAGGACGCTCTTCCGACGTACGCGTCGAGTGGATCCTGGCGCGGGGCAACCCCGGCGAGCCGCAGCTCGTCGGGGCGGCTGCCCGGCACGTCCTTGGCCGAGTGAATCCCAAGATCGACCTCGCCCGCGATGAGGGCGCCCTCCACCCCCCGAACAAAGCGCTCCTTGTCCCCCGGATCGGAGTCGGTGGAACGAACCGGGACCACGTCCGCGCCCTGCAGAGCGTCGGCGATGGATTGCGCCTGCGCCAGGGCGAGGGGGCTCCCTCGCGTGCCGAGCCTGAGGACCCGGGCGTCGGTCAACTGGCCGAACGGCCGCGGCGCGCGTCGCGCAGCGGCCGCACCTCGGCATCGGCGCCCTGGGCCGGAGCGCTTCCGGGGTCGAGTCCGAACAGCTCGCGAAGCGCGTTCACGAAGACGTAGGCGTCCTCCTCGCCGGAGGACCGCTTGAGCCGAAGCGTGGGCTCGTGGAGGAGCCGGCTCGCGATCGCCCGGGCCATCGCCTGGACTCGATCGCGGTCGGCATCGCTCAGGGATTCCCAGCGCTGGTCGTTCTCCGCCAGCACCCTGGCCGTAATCTCGTCGGCGCGGGCGCGAAGCGCGGCGATCGTTGGCACCACGTCCTGCGAGGCGAGCCAGCGCTCGAAGCTCGCGAGCTCGGATCTCAGAATGCTCTCAGCGCGGCGCCCCTCGGCCTCGCGGCCGGACGCGTTTCGCTCGACCTGCGTCTGCAGGTCGTCCATGTCGAAGAGGCCCACGCCATCGAGGTCGCGGCAGTCGGGATGGACGTCGCGGGGAACGGCGAGGTCGATGAGCAGGAGCTGGCGCCCGCCGCGCGACTCCATGACCTCGGCGAGCGCCTCGCGCTCGATGACGTGATGGGGCGAGCTGGTCGACGCGACGACGATGTCCGCGTTCGCCATCTGCTCGGGAAGCTCCTCGAACCGGATGGCCCGCCCGCCGAAACGCTGGGCGAGCCCGATGGCTCTGTCATAGCGGCGGTTGGCGATGAACGCCGGCTCAACGCCGCGCGCGGCGAGGGCGCGGGCCGTCAACTCGGCGGTCTCGCCGGCCCCGACGACCAGAACGAGCCTGCTCGACAGGTCGCCCAGCGCCCGCTGCGCGAGCTCAACCGCCACCGACGGGACCGACACCCCGTGCTCGGTGATCCCGGTCTGGGACCGGGCTCGCTTGCCCGCGGCGAGCGCGCCGCGAAACAGCCGGTTGAGTATTGGGCCGGTGGCGCCCTCGACGAGCGCGAGCTCGTAGGCGCGCTTCACCTGGCCCTGCACCTCGGCCTCACCCACGATCATCGAGTCAAGGCCGGCGGTCACCTGGAACAGGTGCAGCCCCGCGTCAGCGGCCCGCAACGAGTACAGGTGGCCCACGAGCTCCGTGGGCGGCGTCCCGGCCTCTCGCGCCAGGATGCCGAGCGCGAGCGCCTCGGCGCCGACCGGATCCGGCGCAGCCAGGTAGAGCTCCGTGCGGTTGCAGGTGGAGATCGCGGCGACCTCCTGGACCTCGGGAGCCTCGACCAGCTCGCGCAGGACGCCCGCGGCCCGCCCCTCGGTCATCGCCACCCGCTCGCGCAGCCCGAGTGGCGCCGTCTTGTGCGAGATGCCGAGCGCGAGTAGCTCAGCCATGGTGCACCTCCACCGCACCAAGGCCTCCCGGCTGCTCCGCTTCCGCGTCCGCGCCGGGAGGGTCTGTGTCAGATCGGCCCTCGGCCAGGTCCGCGAGCTCGCCGAGCTCGCGGTCGATTCGGGCCAGCTTCGCCGCCATGATCGCCACGTAGGTGAGGATCAGGGCCAGGAAGACGACATACGCCGCGGCGACGTACTTACCGGCCTCATCGAGCGGGAGCGCGGGCATCAGGTCACCGAAGTCGCGCTTGACGGGACCCCCGGAGCGATCCTGGAGCCGGAGGCGGGGACGTGCGTCTCACCCTCGAGCGCGCGGCGCAGCCGCGAGAGGCTTGCCGACGCGGACTTCGCGGCAAGCTCGAAGCGCACCAGCGCCACCCACAGGACCGCCATCCCCACAAGGCAGACGAGAAAAGTCAGGAGCATCGAGCCGGGCAGCCCCCCGTTGGCCGTCGCGAACACCCGCGGGTGGACCAGCGACTCGGCCATCCGAACGGCGATGAAGTTCAGGGGCACGAAGGCGCCGGCGGTGATCGCGAACACGGAGGCGTAGCGAGCCTGGCGGTCGCGGTCCTCGATCGCGTATCGCAGCGGGTAGTACGTCGCGTACAGCAGGAACACGATCAGGAAGCTCACCAGCGTCGGCTCGTCCCAGACCCACCACTTGCCCCACGAGGCGTGCGCCCAGATCGAACCCGTGATCAGAACGCCGACTCCGAAGATCACCGAAAGATGGATGGACACATACGAGCGCGCGTCGTGCACGGGATCGCCGGTTCGCAGGTGGCGGATGGCATGGATGCCTGCCACAACGAAGCCGACCAGCGCGCAGATCGCCAGCGGCACGTGGACGTAGAAGATCTTCTGGATGAAGCCCTGGTCGGCGTCGATCGGCGCGTAGAAGAACACCAGGGCGAAACCGGCGCACAGCACCAGCGTGGCGGCGATTGCGTTGGCTCGGAGGCTGGGGACCTTCATGCTCGGCTTGGCGGCGGCGGAGTCAGTCCTCGAGGAGGTAGTCGTAGACGGCGAATCCGACCGCCGCGAAGGTCATATCGTAGAAGGCCAGCACAGCCAGCCATTTGGCCACGCCATCGTATGACGGGCCGCCTGCGGCAAGCAGCTCCTGCGAGGCGCCGGCCGCGGCGATCATGACCGGCACCAGGAGCGGCAGCAGCACCAGGGGGACCAGCAGGTCGCGGGCCCGCGAGTTCGCCGCGATCGAGGAGACCAGGACCCCGGTCGCCGCGAGCCCCAGGTCGGCGAGAAGCAGGACGCCCAGGAGCGGCGCGAGGCCGCTCCACGAGTCGAGGAAGAAGAGGCCGAAGGCCGGTACCGCGATCGCCTCGAGCACCAGCAGATAGATGACAAGGGCCGCCGCCTTGGCGCCCAGCAGTGCCGACCCGTCGATGGGGGCAAGCCGGATGGCATCGAAGCCGCCCTCGTCCCGCTCGGCCACGAACAGCCTGTTCACGGCGAGGATCGCGGCGAACAGCACGGTGGCCAGCAGCACCCCCGCCGCGAGGCCACCGCTCAGAGACTCGCGGTCGAGGCCGTAGCGAAAGAGGACGAACGTGGTGATCGCGAACAGCGCCATGGCCGGCACCGACTGCAGCGTGCGAAGCTCGACGCGCAGGTCCTTGGCGAGGATCGCCCGGAGCGCGGCGAGCGTGCTCGGGCGGCGCTCGTCGCGGCCGGCTCCAGCGGCATCTGCCGGGGACATCATGGGGCGCCCCCGTAGATCGCCCGGGCATCCCCGGCGGACAGGCCGCTCGCCGGTCCGGCGTAAGCCACCGAGCCGCCCGCCCTCAACGCCAGAACCAGGTTGGCCTCCGCCAGCCCGGCATCGACATCGTGCGTCACGACCACGCGAGTGCGGCCCGGCGCCGGCCCCACCAGCGGCTCCACGATCGCCGCGGCCTCGGGGTCCAGGTGCGAGCCCGGCTCGTCCAGCAGCAGCAGCTCCGGGTCGTGCAGGAGCGCGCGGCAAACCGCCAGCCGCTGCACCATGCCGGCCGAGAGGTTTCGCACCAGCTCGTTGGCCCGCCGAGACATCCGCACCCGGTCGAGGAGAGCTCGGATTTGCTCCACGCCG